>JAGVCB010000031.1 GCA_020059445.1 Polynucleobacter sp.
ATCACCCCAAGCATTCAGCATACCGACTGCTTGAGAACCTTGGCCTGGAAATACAAAAGCAAATTTCATGAAAATTCCTGTGATTTTTTTAAGTGATTGAGCTTATTTAATTTTTTACTTAATTATTTTTTAACGTTGATACCATCAGTATTTAACGATTGCAGCAGCCCAAGTGAAACCACCACCCACGCCTTCCATCAACAGATGTTGTCCGCGCTTGATTTGACCTGCACGAATTGCTGTATCGAGTGCCAAAGGAATCGATGCGGCCGATGTATTACCGTGATCTTGAACAGTCACGACCACGTGGTCTAAAGCAATGCCTAGTTTTTTAGCAGTGCCTTCCATGATGCGAATATTGGCTTGGTGAGGAATCAACCAATCAATGTCTGCAGGCGTTAATTTTGCAGCCGTTAAAACTTCTTGAGCCACTTGCTCTAAAACTTTCACAGCCAGTTTAAATACTGCTTGGCCATCCATTTTTAAAAAGGCAGAGCCTTCTAAAGCGCCATGCTCAGTTCTTCCTGGCACACACAAGATGTCACGATGACTTCCGTCCGCATGCATGGCAGCAGCCAAAATACCCGGCTCATCACTCGCACCCACCACTACTGCTCCGGCACCATCACCGAAGAGCACGCAAGTACCGCGATCTTTGAAATCTAAAATTCTGGAGAATGTTTCAGCACCAACAATCAATACTTTTTGATGCATGCCGCTGCGAATAAAACTATCAGCCACAGCTAGAGAGTAAGCAAATCCAGAGCAAACAGCTTGAACGTCAAATGCTGCGCATTGATTCGTGATGCCTAATTTATCTTGGAGCACGCAAGCCGTACTTGGAAACCCACCCAAGTTATCGGGTGTTGAAGTCGCCAAAATAATTAAATCGATGTCATTTGCGTTGATACCTGCTGCTTCAATCGCTTTCTTCGAAGCTTCCAAAGCGAGATCACTGGTGAGTTGATCAACTGCAGCGAAATGACGTGCACTGATACCGCTTCTTGAAAAAATCCATTCGTCACTGGTTTCAATACCATCTTTGGCAAGTCTTTCAGTGATCTGAGCATTGGTCACTTTGTTGGCTGGCAAATAGCTGCCTGTTCCTAGTATCTTTGAGTATCGCTGCGTCAGTTGAGTCACTTGAGTCATTGAATTGAATCCTTATGCCACGGTCTCATTGCTAGAGTTTGTTGCATGCGTCACCATGAATGCATCAGCTACTTTTCCAACCATATTATTTTTGGCGCCTTCATAGGCTCGGCGCAAAGCAGTTGTGAATGCTTTTTTATCGGCTGAGCCATGGCTTTTTAATACCAATCCGCGCAAACCTAAGAGCACTGCGCCATTGTAATTACGGTGATCTACGCGCTTTTTAAAGCGCAACAAAACAGGCATTGCTGCCAAAGCCATCAAACGACTGATCCAATTACGTCCGAATTCCTCTTTGATCAATCCAGAAATCATGTAAGCCAAACCCTCACTGGTCTTCAGCGCCACGTTTCCAACAAAACCATCACACACCACAATATGAGTGGTGCCTTTAAATATATCGTTGCCCTCTACGTTGCCATAGAAGTTCAAACCACTTTGACGCAATAACTCACCGGCCTCTTTGACCACCTGATTGCCTTTAATCACCTCTTCACCAATGTTCAAAAGACCAATCGTTGGATTAGCGATGCCATCCACGGCTCTCGCCATCACATCAGCCATCTGCGCAAACTGTAATAGGTGAATCGCTTCACAATCAGCATTAGCGCCTAAATCTAAGACAATCGTACCTCTGCCCAATTGATTTGGCATGACCGCAGCAATCGCTGGACGATCAATACCCTCCAAGGTTTTTAAAACATAACGTGAAATGGCCATCAAGGCGCCCGTATTACCGGCAGAAATAGCGGCTTGCGCAAGACCTGCTTTGACTTGCTCAGCAGTCACGCGCATCGATGAGTCTTTTTTCTTACGCAAAGCGACCTCGATAGAATCATCCATTGTGACAACTTCTGAAGCGTGAACGACTGTGATCCTGTTCGTTATTTCAGAGGGAACTTTAGCTAACGCTTGATTGATTAAATCAGCGTTACCGATGAGTCTGATATGTAAATCTGGCAACTCTGCCAGAAGGCCTGTGCTGGCGGGTACTGTGACCACTAGACCGTGGTCTCCACCCATCGCATCAACTGCTAGCGTGACGCTCATGAAGTTGTTTTTTTAAGAAAAAAGCGGCCACTGGAAGTGCCGCTTGATCTTTTCCTGTGAGGGAATTAGTCGTTCTTAGTCTTAACAACTTTACGACCACGGTAGTAGCCGTTTGGGCTAATGTGGTGACGTAAGTGAGCTTCACCAGTCGTTGGCTCAACTGCCAATGAAGGTGCAGACAAGAAGTCGTGTGCACGGTGCATGCCACGCTTCGACGGTGATTTTTTATTCTGTTGAACAGCCATGTTTTTACTCCTAAACGAATCCGAGATTCTAGCATAAAGTCATTATTTCTTGAGCTTTTCTAGGATTGCAAATGGATTGGGCTTCTTGATGATGATCTCTTCTGACCCCGATTTAAGGGTTTTAGTAACTTTTTGCAGGTCTTCTGGCTTGCACTCGCCTACGGGGTGTTTGGCAATCAAAGGCAGGTTCAGAAGCAGCTCTTCTTCAATGGTTTCCAGTAGATTAAAGGTCTCAGAGGACACCAGGGCATCCTCAGCATCTTGATTTTCCTCATCAAAATCCCAGGCCTCAGCCTCCTCCTCAGTCTCAAACAAGATGTAATCACGGTCTGAGTCCAAAGATTCCATATAAGGCTGCAAACAGGCTTGGCAGGTCAGCGGCAAATCAAGCGCTAAGCGTAAGTGCATGTATTGCATAGGAATTGTTCCTAAATGCTCCTCAAACCAGGTACTCATCTCCCAATGTAGTCCTGAAGGCTGAAAATTAGCCTCAACCGTCATTTCCTGTAACAATCTTGGAAAGTGAGATAGTTCAAGCACCCCCTGGCCGATGTAAGTCTGCCCAGACCGCATATCGAT
>JAGVCB010000052.1 GCA_020059445.1 Polynucleobacter sp.
ATGGTCATTCAAATCCATTAAACATCTGATCATGAAAACAACAAGATCCCTTACCGCACTTCACCTTGCCAGCGCTTTGATGTTATCGCTGCTCAGCACTCATGGCTTTACACAATCAAATGCTGGTGCCGATGATTTGGCGAAGAAGCTTGCCAATCCTGTGGCAGCTTTGATCAGCGTTCCCTTTGAATACACCTGGGATACCAAAGCTGGAGTCAACGAGCAAGGAGATAAGAATTACTTGACCTTGAAACCTGTGGTGCCGATCAGCATCAATCAAGAATGGAATTTAATTTCTAGAACGGTGATGCCTTTGGTGAAGCAAAGCAACATCACCCCAGGTACCACTCAATCAGGTGTGGCTGATATCACTCAAAGCTTCTTCTTCTCACCCAAGGCGCCAACGAGTGATGGTTTGATTTGGGGCGTAGGTCCAATCATCAGTATTCCAACAGATGAAACTGGCTTATCAAGTAAACAATGGGGTACAGGGCCAACAGGGGTTTTGTTGAAACAATCGGGTACTTATACCTTTGGACTGTTGGCTTTTAATTTGTATGGTTTGGGCAATCCTGATGCCGGCATGAACAAGTTAAATAATTTATTTTTACAGCCGTTTGTGACCAAGCAGTTGGGCCAAGGTTTATCGGTGTCGAGCAATTTGGAGTCTAGCTACGATTGGACCGCTGACAAATGGACTGTGCCTTTGAATCTGAGTGTTGCGCAAGTGATGAAAGTGGGCAATCAACCCATTTCTTTTTCAGTGGGCGCAAGGTATTTCATCGAACGCCCTGAGTCAGCTCCAAACTGGGGCTTGCGTGCCACAGCAACGTTTTTGTTTCCGAAGTAAGAGCTGATTCTTGAGGATTATTAGTTTGTCTTGATTAAAACATTTTTAATCTATTAGAAGACGCCCTACCTGACCAGAAGTCATGATTTGCCCAATGGCCATCATGACTTCTTTTTCTTTGCCCCTAAAGCCATGCTCGGTAAATGCCTTGCAGGCATCTCCACTAAAACCACCACCCCCCGTGACTGTGATCAATAGGCGTTTGTATTTTTCTGCAATGGACTTGGCCCCTGAATGAGTGGTCAGGTAACAAGGATCATTTTGATGATGAATAAAGATGTGATTCGTTTTGGCGTAATCAAAGTTAGATAGTTCTCGGTAAGAGTTTCTGGCATTGGGTTCAGTGATCGATGCTGTATGAATCGCTCCTGCGTAGATGCTGGGTTCATGAGTGAGTGCGAAGCTCGATGAGACTGTGCCCATCGATGTGCCAATGGCCCAGATCTGTTGAATGCTGGGGTATTGTTTTTTTACTTCCTTAATTAACTTCAGTACATCTTGATGACGTTTCAAGGATGCTTGATAACTGCTTGAGCAGTAGTCACCACTGTCAGAGTGACAATCAACAATTAATGTGGCAATTGCATCGGTGGCCAAGTGACGACGTGAACGTATCAGGAAGTTTCCTGAGAGCTTAGACGATGTCATGCTCTGTCCTTCTACCACTGGTCTTACAACTGATGGATAGCCAGGGAATAAAACAGCCAATCGTGTTGGTGCTGCGCTGTTTGTTGTGAGAGATAGAACTCCTTGCTGTTGAATGCCCGGAGACAGCTCAACTGAGATGAGTTGTTCTTTGAGACCTTTGGCATGCTCGGGTGTTGCAGAGGATTGACTTGAGGATTGACTTGAGGATTGAGCAGCGGCTGAATTGATAAGAGCGATATTCAAAACACTCAAGGTGATGAATGTAGGAAATATGAGAGCGAGAGTTTTTGAAAGTGATAAAAGTGTTTTCATGATCGTGAGAGTGGTGGCCATTAGCAATTTTGACTTATGTCAATGAAACTATTTCCAATCTATTAAATTTCATTTTATTTTTGATGAATATAGCCTGAAAGCCCCATGATACCTAGCAATATCCAGTAATTAGTAATGTCTACGCAAGTTATTTTCGTGATGATATGCCCCAATCAGTAGCCACATGATTTTGTACCGTTGAAAAATTTCTTAACGAATATTCTTAAAGAGAAAAAAATGAAAAAATTACTCGTATTGGCTTTAAGCATGATGACCAGTCATGTTGTGTTTGCTCAGGCCGCCACAATTGCTCCAGGCACACCGCTTGATATTTTTAAAGGTAAAAAAGAAGTTGTTGTGCAAGGTAGTCAAGGTCCGATAACGATTACCCGCGTTATGACAAGCTGCGCTAAAAACGGTGGCACTATTCAACCTTTGGTTCCGTTAGCTGGCGTGACTCCAGTGACTGAGTCTGAGATCATCCAAGCACTTGGAGATAAAGAAGCGATGGTTGTGGATATGCGTGACTCTAATGACCGAGTCAAAGGAACCATCCCAGGTTCAATTGGTATTCCATACACCGAAGTTGCGATGCGAATGGATGAGTTGGGTTGCAAAAAAGTAACTGGCAATAGCCAAAAGAAATGGGATTGCTCTAAGGCAAAAAAGATTTATACATTCTGCAATGGTCCTGTCTGCCCACAGAGCCCATTTGCAATCAATGCCATGACTCGTGATGGTTTTCCAGCGACAAAGCTTTATTACTATCGTGGCGGTATGTTGGATTGGGAAGCCTTGGGTTTGACGACTATCAAGGGCGAGTTCTAAGGTCTTTTTTGAAATCTTCTTAAGA
>JAGVCB010000057.1 GCA_020059445.1 Polynucleobacter sp.
CTTACTCGATAAGATCAAGGAAAAGGTTTCTGCAGGTAAAAGCTCAGGTATTAATGCATTGTTCCCAAGCTCTGAATCAATCAACACCATTGATGGCGTGAGAGTTGAATACGCCGATGGTTTTGGTTTGGCTCGCCCATCTAATACCACCCCGATCGTGGTGATGCGCTTTGAAGCGGATAGTCAAGCAGCGATTGAAAGAATCCAAGCTGAATTTAAGCAAGTATTCCTAGGCATCAAACCAGATGTAAAGATGCCTTTTTAAAATTAGCGCACAATTCAAGAACAAAAAAGGCAGCCTTGGCTGCCTTTTTGCTTTTTATTAGCAAATTACTTTTAACTACCAAAATGATTAAAGGGTGATTTTCTTAATTTCTTTGATTTTGTTTTTGTCATCAACCAGGATCACTTTGGGTATGAATGTTTTAGCATCTGCCTCAGACATTGGGCCATAAGTACAGATAATCAATAAATCACCCACATGGGCCTTGCGTGCAGCGGCACCATTCAAGGAGATGGCACCAGAGCCACGGGCTGCTTTGATGATGTAGGTTGAGAAGCGTTCGCCATTATTGATGTTGTATAGCTCGATACGCTCGAATTCGCGCATATCAGACGCATCCAATAGATCTTCATCAATACCGCATGAACCTTCGTACTCCAAATCGGCCTCAGTCACCGTTACACGGTGCAATTTGGCACGCAACATCACTCTTTGCATAATTTTCCCTCCGGGTGCGGATTCTACCTTGATGGATGGCTATTCGCTGTAAAATTTAGCAGGTATGATAATTAAATCAAATTTTTAGGAGTTTTTATGGCTGATAACAATCAAAATGGCTGCCTAACTGTTGGCGAAGGCGTTAAATTAACAGGCAATTTTGTTGTTCCTGACATTGCTTCTATTTCAGGAACCATTGAGGGTGAACTCACTGCTCGCGAAATTTTAGTTGGTAGCACAGGCATTCTTAAAGGCAAAGTAACTGCTGACGTGGTCGATGTTCGTGGTGAAATCCACGACAACCTAACAGCTAACAAGTCCTTGTTTATTCGTTCTACTGGCAAAGTGATTGGCACAGTTCAATACACTGAAATTGAAATTGAAAAAGGCGGTGATTTACAAGGTAATCTCTTGAAATCAGCCAATGGCTCTAGCGCTGCATAAGAAGTCTTGAGGAAATAAACATGTTTGGTAAAAAAACAGAAAACGAAAACTCTGAATTTTCATCAGAAGAGCCTATTTCAAATGAAGTGGTTGAAGACAATGAGAATTTTGAATCCGGCACTCAAAGCTCAAGCGTTTCTCTAAAGCCATCGATCATCAGTGAAGGCTTTGAGTTCACGGGTGACATGAAGTCAGGTGGATCAATCACTGTTGATGGCACATTCAAAGGCAATCTATCAGTTCAAACTTTATTGATTGGTGCTGGCGGTTATGTGGATGGCACAGTCACTGCTGACAGCATCAACGTCAAAGGCAAGCTTTCTGGAACAGTCAGCTGCCGTGATTTAGTCATTGGTGGTCGCGCTACAGTTGATGGTGCACTGAGCTACTCAAGCATTACGATTCAACGGGGCGGCACAATCAAGGGTGATTTAAAGCGCAAGTGATTTGAAATATAAGAAATAAAAAAGCTCACATCAGTGAGCTTTTTTATTTGGGTCTTTCTTACTTGGAGTCTTTCTTGCTTACGGTCTTTATTTTTTAGCGTCTTTCTTGGACCGCACGAATCACATCTGATGCTTGATTGGCAGATTTCTTATCAACGCCTTGGATTACCAAGCCAATCACGCGAGCACCGTGCTCAATACCGATGGAGCCATAAGTCACATCACCACGAACTTGAGCGGTTTGATGGAACTCCACACGCTCAGTGGCATAAATATTACCCTCTACTTTGCCGGCAATCATAACTCGGTAAGCAAAAATATCACCGATCACTTCACCATCTTCACCAATAGCGACTGTGACCTTTGAGTTCTCTTCACTTTCAATGTTACCAACAACCTTACCGTCGATGCGCAGGCTCTCACCTACAACCATGCGGCCATAGATTTCTGAAGTTTTACCAATCAAAGTATCAAAACGTTCATTGGTAGGTAGCAATAATGATGTCTTACGTTTGCCAAACATGTTTATCTCCGTTATGTCTTTATTCTAAATGTTTTTATGTCAAGAGGATGATTTTGAGAGCTTGAAACAGCTACTTTTACGTTCGCTTCAGAAAATTGCCTTAATATTCATACATGAACAAAGAATTATTCGATTATCCAAAACAAGATGGCTCTGGTGTGACCTGCATTGCTCAGGCTTGGGCCAAAGTACCCAGGGCACTACCCCAAGAAGAAAAAGCGCAAATTATTCAAAAGATTAAGTCTGAACTGATCAAGCAAGACGCTGTTTTGGTGGCGCATTACTACGTTGATGGCGCTATCCAAGACCTCGCCTGGGAGACCGGTGGCTTTGTTGCAGACTCATTAGAAATGGCACGTTTTGGAAAAAACCACTCGGCCAAAAAGTTGATTGTGGCGGGTGTGAAGTTCATGGGTGAAAGCGCGAAGATTTTGAGCCCAGAAAAAACAGTGTTAATGCCAGATTTAGACGCCACCTGCTCGCTCGATTTGGGTTGCCCGGCAGAAGATTTCAATCAGTTCTGCGATGCGCATCCTGATCGTGAAGTTGTGGTCTATGCCAATACAAGTGCAGCCGTGAAAGCCAGGGCCGATTGGATGGTGACAAGCTCTTGTGCTTTGGCCATTGTTCACGAACTTCACCAACAAGGCAAAAAAATTCTGTGGGCACCTGATCGTCATTTGGGTCGCTACATACAAGATCAAACCGGAGCTGATATGTTGCTTTGGGAAGGTCATTGCATCGTTCACGATGAATTCAAAGCGATCGAGCTTGAAACCTTGAAAAAGAAACACCCTGATGCCATGGTCTTGGTTCACCCAGAGTCCCCTGCCCATGTGGTTGATTTAGCAGATGTGGTTGGGTCTACCTCTGCCATGATCAAAGCAGTGGTCGAGGGCAGCGCCAAAGAATACATTGTTGCTACAGACAAAGGCATCCTTCATCGGATGCGTCAGTTGGCTCCTGAAAAAATCTTGATTGAGGCACCTACCGCTGGTAACAGCGCCACATGTAAAAGTTGCGCTCATTGCCCATGGATGGCCATGAATGGCCTTGAGGGGATTCTTAATTGTTTAACCAATCAGTCTGGTGAAATCTTGATTGATGAGAGCATCCGAGCTGATGCGCAAATTTGCATTGAAAAAATGTTATCTTTTACCAGTGACCACCCTGAGCTATTGGCAAAAGCACAACATGGCTTCGTTAAAAATATCGGCGCAGTCTAATCAGCTTTTAACTCTTTCATTTTAGTATTTTTATCGAGTCTATTATTGACTCATCTTTCAAAAAGATACCTGTATGTTTGATCACAACGAATCATTAGAACAAGCTCGCGAACGCAATATCAATGATGCTCTTCTTGAAGATATTGGCACAGGCGATTGGACAGCGATGTTAGTTCCTGAGTCTGGACTTGTTCACGCAAATTTGATTGTTCGTCAAGAAGCTGTTCTTTGCGGCAGAGCTTGGTTTGAAGGCTGTTTAAAAAAGCTTGATCACTCAGCTACCATCAACTGGAAATACGCTGAGGGTGATTTAATGAAAGCCGACACCACGGTTTGCGAAATCACTGCCAAGCCAAGAGCCCTTTTATCAGCAGAGCGTCCAGCGATTAATTTTCTCCAAACATTATCTTGGACAGCCACAATCACCAGACAGCATGTGAGAGCCATCGAGGGCACAAGTCCCAACAGTCATGGTTGCGCTGTACTGGATACAAGAAAAACAATTCCTGGTTTACGCCAAGCTCAAAAATATGCCGTGACCGTGGGTGGTGGCAAAAATCAACGCTTGGCTTTATGGCATGGCATTTTGATCAAAGAGAATCACATCGCTGCAGCAGGTGGTATCAGTACCGCCATGCAAGCAGCCCATGCATTAAATTCAGGTGTTGAGATTCAAGTTGAAGTTGAAAATATGGCAGAGCTTCAAGAAGCTTTAGCAGCAGGAGTAAAAAATATTTTGATTGATAACTTCAGTCTTGAGCAAATGTGTGAAGCAGTCGCCTTCACAAAGGGCGCTGCTTTACTCGAAGCGTCTGGCGGCGTCAGTCTTGATCAACTGAAAGCAATCGCCGCAACGGGTGTTGATCGTATCTCTATTGGCAAATTAACGAAAGATGTCATTGCTGTCGACTTCTCATTGAGGATTCAGTAGTCTTAGCCATTGCTCATTAGTTTACTGCTGCTTATTACTGTCGCTTACTAGTGTCGATTGATGGGCGTGAGGATGGTTGGATAAGAAACAGTCCAGCTTTGAGGATAATCGCGGCTGTAATGCAAACCACGACTCTCTTTGCGCATCAAAGCAGAACGGACAATCAGTTCAGCGCAACTCAATAGATTTCTCAGTTCCAATAAATCTCGGGTCACCCTGAAGTTAGCGTAATACTCTTGAACTTCACTTTGAAGTAATTCAATGCGATGTAAAGCTCTTTCTAGGCGACGGTTGGTTCTAACAATGCCAACATAGTTCCACATCAATAGGCGTAACTCATCCCAATTGTGGGCAATAACCACAGTTTCATCGGCATCTTCAACTCGGCTTTCATCCCAATCAGGAACTTCTGGCATTTCTTTGAGAGGATGCTGCTTGATTTCTGCTGCAGCTGATTTACCAATCACCACACACTCCAATAAAGAATTACTCGCCAAACGATTGGCGCCATGTAATCCGGTGTATGTTGCTTCACCCACTGCATATAAGCCCGGCAGATCAGTTTTACCCTCTAAGTCAGTGACAACGCCACCACAGGTGTAATGCGCTGCAGGAACGACTGGAATGGCTTGCTTAGCAATGTCAATACCTAATGCTGCGCAACGGGCGTAGATAGTCGGGAAATGCTCTTTAAGAAATACTTCACCTAAATGTGTGGCATCCAACAACACATAATCCAAGCCCAAGCGCTTCATTTCAAAGTCAATCGCACGAGCCACAATGTCTCTTGGTGCAAGTTCAGCACGCTCATCATGATTGGGCATAAAACGTGTGCCATCAGGAAGTTTTAATTGAGCCCCTTCACCTCTGAGAGCCTCAGTGATCAAAAAGGTTCTGTCTTGTGGGTGGTATAAACAAGTTGGGTGGAATTGTACAAATTCCATGTTACCAACGCGACAGCCTGCGCGCCACGCCATGGCAATGCCATCGCCTGTGGCTGTTTCTGGATTACTGGTGTAACGATAAACCTTACCAACACCACCCGTGGCCAAGACCACAGCAGAGGCAGGAATTGCCTCAATTTTTCCAGTGGCGATGTTTAGCGCATAAACACCGTAACAACGCTCTGATTTTTTTAATTGTTTATTTTTAAGATGTCGATTGGTGATCAAGTCCAAAGCCATCCAGCGTTCTAACAATTGAATGTTTGGATGAGCTTTTGCTTTATCCAACAAGACTTCATGAATCGCTTTACCAGTAGCGTCTGCAGCGTGAGCAATGCGACGATGACTGTGTCCACCCTCTCGCGTCAAATGAAGGCCTTTAGGGCCCTGTGGATCGGTTGTAAAAGGAACGCCTTGGTCAACTAACCAATCAATGGCATCAGAACTTCTCTCAGCAATATATCTTGCGGTGGAATCAACGACCAAACCAGCGCCGGCTTCGACCGTGTCTTTGACATGAGCATCCACGCTGTCTTGCTGATCTAAAACCCCAACAATGCCACCCTGCGCCCAAGCAGTGGCTGATTCAGACAAGCCTCGCTTGGCCATGATAATGACCTGATGAGTCTCAGCCAACTCAAGAGCCACCGTCAAGCCCGCCAAACCTGCGCCAATGATGACGACAGGCAAAGAATCAGTGGCAGGTGTTTTAGGCATGGTCAATGGTAACTTGAATATCTATTGTGTGCTGATGACGTTGTTTATACGTTGCTATTGCAATTATTGGAGGGCCATTAAGAAAGCTTGCTGGCATGCTCTCTGGTTTCATGGAAGACGATTTGAGGCCAACGCTCTTGAGTTACCCTCAAGTTAACCGCAGAGTTGGCCAAATAAGCCAAGTTATCTGCAGCATCTAAAGCTAACTGATGGCCGGCTGAAGAGTTCTGAAAATCACTCATCATTTTTTTATCTTCACAAGTCACCCAACGAGCGCAGTTAATGCTGGCTGTATCAAAAACAGCATCAACACCATACTCATTCATTAAACGGCTAGCAACCACTTCAAACTGCAAAGCACCCACAGCACCAAGAATCAAATCGCTACTACTCAAAGGTCTGAATACCTGCACGGCACCCTCTTCACCTAACTGCTGAAGACCTTTTTGAAGCTGCTTGATTTTCATGGGGTTGCGAATGCGGGCAATTCTGAAAAAGTCGGGGGCAAAGTATGGAATACCGGTGTACTGCAAAGCTTCACCTTCAGAAAAGCTGTCGCCAATTTGCATGTTACCGTGATTAGGCAAGCCAATGATGTCGCCAGCATAAGCCTCTTCCACTTGTTCACGACTTGAGGCCATGAATGTCACCACGTTCGATACTTTGACATCGCGGTTGATACGTAAATGATTGATCTTCATGCCGCGCTCAAACTTACCAGAGCAAACGCGCAAGAATGCAATGCGGTCTCGATGGGCTGGATCCATATTGGCTTGAATCTTGAACACAAAGCCACTGAACTTATCTTCTCCTGGATCCACTGATCTGACGGTTGCATTGCGCTCTCTAGGTCCCGGCGCCCAATCTAAAAGAGCATTGAGAATCTCTCGCACACCAAAGTTATTGATGGCTGAACCAAAAAAGACAGGGGTCTGTAAACCACCCAAGAAACGCTCTAAATCAAATGGATGGGATGCACCTTGCACCAACTCTACTTCCATTTTTAGTTGCGCCATCTCGTCCGGGAACATCTCATGAAGCTTTGGATTATCAATGCCCTTCATCACCTGAAACTCTTGATCAGCGCGATCATTGCCCGCAGCAAATAAAAGAATTTCATCATTGATCAAGTGATACACGCCACGGAAATTTTTACCCATACCAATCGGCCAGGTCACTGGGGCACACTCGATCTTCAAAACAGATTCGAGCTCATCCAGTAATTCCATAGGATCTCTGGTTTCACGGTCCATCTTGTTCACAAAAGTGATGATGGGGGTATTTCTCATGCGGCAAACATTCAATAATTTGATGGTTTGCTCTTCAACACCCTTGGCAGCATCAATCACCATCAAGGCAGAATCCACAGCAGTCAAAACGCGATAAGTGTCTTCAGAAAAGTCTTGGTGTCCTGGGGTATCTAACAGATTGACCACATGGTCACGGTATTCAAACTGCATCACCGAGCTGGCCACAGAAATACCACGCTGCTTTTCAATTTCCATCCAGTCAGAAGTGGCGTGTCGACCGCTTTTACGAGCTTTAACAGTTCCTGCCAATTGGATGGCGCCAGAGAACATCAAAAGCTTCTCTGTCAGGGTTGTTTTACCGGCATCAGGGTGAGAAATAATGCCAAAAGTCCGGCGTCTTGAGACTTCGCGGACAATATCGTTACTGTAATTCATAGGCTTTTCAATCAAATAGCCCTATAGTTTAGTTTAGAGTGCCAAAACTGGCATTAATTGAATATCAACAAGGATTTACAACGGTTGAAAAACCGCTCAGACGCCATGATCGATCCATCATCAAAAAAAGATGCCGCTTCACAAAAACACGAGATCAGACCGACTCAATCCATTGAACTTCTCAAAGAATTGCACATCCTTACTCGCGATGGCAAGCTCAATCAGGACACCCGCAGGAAGTTAAAGCAGGTGTATCACTTGGTTCAATTCATTGAACCATTACTCCAAGAGGTCTTGAGTCGCAAAGATCACTTGAGCATCGTGGACCATGGTGCTGGTAAGTCCTACCTGGGATTCATCTTGAACGACCTCTTTTGTAAATTACAAGAAAAACCATCCACCATCTACGGTATTGAAGTTCGCGAAGAATTGGTGAAGAAGTCTCAAGATTTAGCGACTCGTCTGAATTTTTCAAATATGGAGTTTTTGCACTTAAGTGCAGAAGAGTCTCTTGATTCAGACCTTCTACCTCCTGAAATTGATGTGGTCACAGCTTTGCATGCTTGCAATACGGCCACCGATGATGCCATTAGCTTTGCCTTTGCCAAGAAGGCCAAGCACGTTGTGTTGGTACCTTGCTGCCAGGCTGAGTTAGCAGCAGCTCTAAGAAAGACCAAAGCTCAATCACTGAAG
>JAGVCB010000045.1 GCA_020059445.1 Polynucleobacter sp.
AAAGTTGGACACCATGTCTAACTCTTGGGGGTTTAGTTTTATGTCAAAGTACTCATACGAATTTAAGTTAAAAGTTGTCAAAGCGTACTTAAAAAGTCATCGGGGTATACGAGTCAATGCGCTTCAATATAAGGTTCCAGAAAAGTCGCTTTTAGGATGGGTAGCGCTTTTTAAGGCTCATGGGCCTGAGGCTCTTAAAAAGCGTTTTACTCAACATACCTCTGCTTTCAAGTTGTCAGTTCTTCAACACATGAGCTCTCATGGCTTATCAATTATTCAAACTGCAACGCACTTCAATATTTCATCAACAGATACGGTGGGTAGGTGGTTACGCCTCTACAATCAAGGTGGTGCCAAAGTATTAGAGGCAAAACCTAAAGGGCGAGTACCTATGTCTAAACCTAAAAACTCCTACAGTCCAACTAACAAGCCAGTGACTCAAATGACTCATGAGGAACTGATACAAGAGCTTGAGTACCGCAGAGCGGAGACTGAATATCTAAAAAAGCTAGAAGCCTTAGCCCAACAGAAAAGCTCGGCAAACAAGAGCAAGTCCAAGTAATCACGGAGCTAAGGCAGCGCTACTCTTTATCAACCCTCTTGGCAATCGCCAAGATGGCCAGAAGCGTTTATTACTACCATCTCGATATCAGTCAGCAAGCAGAGCCCTATCTGGAGGTGAAGAATCAGATTAAAACGATCTTCCATCAACACAAGGGGCGTTATGGCTATCGCCGTGTTCATTTAGAGTTGCGTAACCAAAATCACTTCCTCAATCCCAAGACAGTTCAGAAGCTGATGGGACAGTTAAACCTAAAGTCCACCGTACGTCCGAAGCGATATAAGTCTTATAAAGGCTCTGTAGGTCTGATTGCAGGTAATCAGCTGTGCAGAAACTTCTATGCGGATAAGCCTAATGAGAAGTGGGTGACTGATGTGACCGAGTTCAACATCAAAGGCCAGAAGGTTTACCTATCTCCCATCTTGGATCTCTTTAACCAAGAGATCATCTCTTATGACATCTCTGATCGCCCAAGGATTAATGCGGTCACTCAAATGCTCAAAGATGCTTTTAAACAGCTTAAAGATGATGAGAAGCCCTTATTGCACTCAGATCAAGGGTGGCAGTATCAAATGGCCATTTATCAGCATGAGTTGAAAAAGCAAGGCCTAGCACAGAGCATGTCCAGGAAAGGTAATTGCTTGGATAACGCGGTCATGGAGAACTGGTTTGGGATCATGAAAACCGAGTTCTTTTATGGCCAGGAATTTGAAAGTGTGGAATCGTTTAAGAAAGGTCTAAAAGAATATATCCACTATTACAACCATGATCGAATCAAACAAAAGTTAAAGGGATTGAGTCCGGTTAATTACCGGACTCAATCCCTTCTGTTAACCTAATCGAACTGTCCAACTTTTATGGGTCAGTTTAAAAGCATGGCTTTTCTATTTATGAAATCAAGGTGTGAAATCAAGGCCATGCTCCTCTATAATTTGCCAATTAATCGGTTTCAATACAAAGGTTAACTATGTTGCTTTGGTTGGTTGCAATTTATTTATTGGCATCAATTGCGATTGGTCTTCTAAGTGCCAGAAAAGTCCACAATGCCAAAGACTACATCACGGCAGGACGTAATTTGCCTTTGCCCATGGTGCTGGCCATGGTTTTTGCCACTTGGTTTGGCGCTGAAACTGTTCTAGGCATTTCTGCCACGTTCTTAGAGGGTGGATTTCGCGGATTGATCTCTGATCCTTTGGGTGCGTCTGTCTGTTTGGTGATCTTCGGTTTGATTTTTGCCAGACCCCTGTACCGCATGAACTTGCTGACCCTGGGCGACTTTTTCAGAATCAGGTACAACAAACAAACAGAAATGATTCTGTCGCTGTGCATTGTGATTTCTTATTTAGGTTGGGTTGCTGCACAGATCACCGCTTTGGGTCTTGTTTTTAATGTCTTGTCCTATGACATGATCACTCAAACCCAAGGTATGTTGATTGGTGCGGCTGTGGTTTTGTTATACACCTTGTTTGGCGGTATGTGGTCTGTGGCAATCACCACCTTTGTGCAAATGATCGTGATTGTGATTGGCTTGCTTGTGGTTTCTTGGATGGCTGGAGATATGGCAGGTGGCTTTGATAAAGTGATCAGCAGTGCAGCAGCAGCAGGCAAGTTTGAGTTCTTGCCAAGATTAGAGTGGGTCGACATGATTGCTTGGATTGCAGCATTGGTGACCATGGCTCTGGGCTCAATCCCTCAGCAAGATGTTTTTGCCAGAGTGAACTCATCTAAAAATGAGCGTGTCGCGATATGGGGAACTACATTGGGTGGCATTTCTTATTTCTTCTTCGCTGCCGTGCCATTATTTTTGGCATATTCAGCTACGATGATTGATCCTGATTTGGTTGCAAGATATCTTGGTAAAGATTCTCAGTTGATTTTGCCGATGTTCATTTTGGAAAAAATGCCATTCACCATGCAGGTGATTTTCTTTGGGGCGCTTCTATCCGTGATCATGAGTACTGCATCAGGAACTTTATTGGCCCCTTCTGTGACTTTTTCAGAAAACATTCTGAAGTCAGTTGTGCCGCACATGAGTGATAAAACATTCTTATGGGCAACCAAACTCACAGTCGCGTGTTTTGCTTGCATCGTGACGTTTTATGCGATTTATACCGATGCATCGATTCACACCATGGTGGAGCATGCTTACAGAATCACCTTGGCTGGTGCTTTCGTTCCTCTGGCAGCAGGGCTGTTCTGGAGAAAAGCAAGTAATTTGGGCGCTGCCCTTGCCATCATATTTGGTTTAGGTGTATGGTTACTATTAGAGTTCACAAACGCTGAGTTATTGGTTGAGCCTCATTTAATGGGTTTGATCGCCAGTGCGTTTGGGATGTTGGTGGGTGCTTATTTGGTACCCAATAAGCATGACTATGATCAAGTAAAAATGGGGCAGTAAAGTACTTAATGAAAAAACTATTACTACTGAGTGCATTGTTCTTATCGGCCTGCCAGATAGCCCACAAGGAAGAAGCGCCTGTGGTGATGGGGGATACTCATTGGACCTTGGAGTTCACCCTGCTTAAAAAAAACAAGCCAGCTGAAATCAAAACTTATCAATTTGAGTCGCGCATGGATTGTTTTAATACCATGTACAGAATGCAGGAAGACGCCAAGAAGGTTCGCCATCAAACCGGCGGTGGCATTTGCTACAAGTTGTTTGCTGATGGCCAAGAGCGCACCAGCAATGATGTGCTTTCAAGATATTAAAAACTTACCAGAGACTCATTGAAGAGTCTTTAAATACTATTACTTGGCTTGATCAGATCTTTGCGTTGATAACCCAGTTTTTCAGCTTTCACTAAAAGAGCTTCTTCTAACTTTGGATCCAGTTGTTTTTGTCTGGCCAAAATCCAAAAGTACTTGCCAGCTGGTTCGCCAACCAACACCCAGGAGTAGTCTTCTGACAAATCAATCACCCAGTAATCACCATAAAAGGGTCTGAAGAAAGATACTTTTAACTGTGAGTTATTGGAGCCTGGAACTACTTTAGCAATGCCGTTAGCTACCTTAGGACCATCCTTTTTAAGGCAGGTGTTGAGAACGCTGATATTGCCATCTTCTCTCACAGCATACTGAGCTGAAACAGTCACACAGTCAGTATCCTCGAACCTATTGGGTAGCCGATAAATTTCATACCAGGTTCCAAGGTAGCGATTCAGATCAACGGAGCTAACACTTTTTAAAGGGCTGCTCGATTGGCGGTATACCGGTTGATTGGTACAAGCGCTTAAAATTAAAACGCTGGTAATTGAAATAATAAAAAGATAAATGTATTTACGCATCATTACATCGTAAACTAAATTGATACACATATGAAAATTCGTGTTTGGGATCTACCTCTTAGGTTGTTTCACTGGTTTTTGGTCATGGCCGTGATAGGTAGTTTTGTGTCTGTCAAATTGGGTGGTAATGCCATGATTTGGCATGGTCGTTTTGGCTACACTGTTTTGGCATTGATTTTCTTCAGACTTATTTGGGGTTTTGTGGGAACGCATCATGCGCGCTTTGCCCAATTTATCAAGTCACCCAAAGCTATATTTGCTTATCTTAAAAATCCTGCAGAAACGCCCGGGCACAGCCCTGTGGGGGCTGTTTCTGTTCTTATATTGCTTGGTTTATTTTTAGCTCAAGCCTTGGCGGGCTTGTTTGCAAGTGATGACATTGCCTTTGATGGACCGCTGGTGAAATATGTGGCGTCTACTTGGGTGGAGCTCTTGACCTCATTTCATCGTCTGAATGAATGGGTACTGCTGGCTTTGGTAGGTGTACACGTTAGTGCGATTCTCTATTACAAATATGCCAAAAGAATCAATCTCATCTCTGCCATGATCACGGGTGATAAAGACTGGGCGGATGCAGCGCCTTTGGTTCAAGATGACACAAGGGTCAGACTCAAGGCGATGACCCTATTGATGGTCATCGCCTTGATCATGTATTACTTCTTACGATAATTATCGTGGCAGGCTTTGCAAGATTTACCTGCTGCACCAAATGCTTTTTTAATCGTATCTAGATTGCCGGACTGAGCTGCTGTGTTCAATTCAGCCACAGCTTTTTGCATTTTTTCGCTACCAGCTTTGAACTTATCCATTTCTTTCCAGATTTCAGGCAATGATTTGCCGCCCTCTGTGCCTGGGCCAAATGCTTGCCATGGAAGGTGAGCCAAACTAGCAACCACAGCAGCGTTTGCAGCAACTTCTTTTTTGTCATATGGCTTCTCACCTTTAACAACAGCACCAATTCTGGAGAAATGGTTGCCCATCACCACAAAAGTTGCTGCACGATATTTGATGGCATCTTCAGTTTTAGCAAATTGAGCGTGAGCCATGCCAGGCGCAAATAGTGAAAGCAATACACTTGCTACTAAGATTGGTTGTCTCATGATTATCTCCCGAGTTATTAAAAGATGAAACGAAGTGGCACAAGTAAGGTGTCTAAGAGCCAGTAAGTAGCAGACATCACTGGTCGCATCCAAAGGGCGCTGATCACCCCGGTGACCACCAGACCTAGAACAATATAAAAGCCCCAAGGTTCAATTCTTGAGACCATCGCAGCTTGTTTCCAAGGCAACACACCCACTAAAATTCTTCCACCATCTAGCGGCGGTAGAGGAAATAAATTAAAGGCAAACATCACCACGTTGACCAATACACCTGCCTGACACATTTCTAAAAAGAAACGCTCAGTGAGTGATACCTTCACCAAGAGCAAATACATGATGGCCCAAAAAATTGCCTGAATCAAATTAGATCCTGGGCCAGCCAGCGCTACCCAAATCATGTCCTTTTTAGGATGTCTTAAATTACCGAAGCGAACTGGCACTGGTTTGGCGTAACCAAACAAGAAGGTGCCTGCAGTAGCAAAGTACAGTAATAGAGGAACAGCAATCGTGCCCATTGGATCAATGTGCTTGATCGGGTTCAGAGTCACTCTGCCTAAAGCGTAGGCTGTGTTGTCACCCAGTTGTTTGGCTGCATAACCGTGTGCGGCTTCGTGCAGGGTGATTGCAAAAATAACAGGTATCGCATAAATAGCGACCGTCTGAATGATATTTGAGATATCCATTATGCGACCATCAGAATTTCGTAACCAGCATCAACAATGGCCTCGCTCAATTTATCTGGATCAAGACCGCTTGTTACTGTGACTGTTTGTTTGGGAATATCTGTATCAACCGTTGCTTGTGGATCAAGTTCCGCAATGGCTTTTGTGATGGCCTGAGTGCAATGACCGCAATTCATGCCTTTAACGGTAAAAATCAATGTCATATTTTTTGTGATTTCCTACTATAAAGAGGACAATATATTTAAATCTTAACTTATTCCATTATGGAGCGTATGAGTCAATTAGTCACCTTAAACATTCGCGGCATGACGTGTGCCTCATGTGTGGCTAGGCTTGAAAAATCATTATCAAAAGTTGCTGGGGTTGATGCTGCGAGCGTTAATTTAGCAACTGAAAAAGCCCAAATCAGAGTCAATCAAGAGCCGCAACTCATCACTGATCTTTTGATTGCTGCGGTTGAGAAAACTGGATTTGAAGCGAGTGTCTTTAGTCGTGAACAAGTAAGTCCAATTTCTACAGGTACGATTGATTTACATGGCAAAGGCGCGGTGATCTTGGCCATCGCCTTATCTCTTCCATTGCTTGCACCAATGGTGCTCATGCCTTTAGGAGTTCATTGGATATTGCCAGCATGGGTGCAATTCTTATTGGCCACCCCAGTGCAATTTATTTTGGGATCTCGTTTTTACGTGGCTGGCTTTAAAGCCCTGCGCATGGGTTCTGGCAACATGGATTTATTGGTGGCTCTTGGCACCACGGCTGCTTATGGTTTGAGTATTTATACCTGGTATCTGTCTGACTGGGGTAAAGCTTATGAACCGCATGAACTTTATTTTGAAAGTTCTGCTGTGGTGATTTCATTGGTGATGTTGGGTAAGTGGTTAGAAGCCAGGGCTAAAAAAGAAACCACTGCTGCTATCACGGCTCTACAGTCTTTGTGGCCTGATCAAGCTAAGCTCTTGCGCCAGCATGATTTGAACCAATTGGATTATGAGCATTTACCTATTGCACAAATTCTGCCGGGTGATTGGGTCTTGGTCCTGCCTGGTGAGCGCATGCCTGTCGATGGCGTGGTCATCGAG
>JAGVCB010000192.1 GCA_020059445.1 Polynucleobacter sp.
ACAAGATTTGCATGTACCTGGCTAGCACCACCAAATCGATTTTCTCTTGATCAATCAGCTTCAACAACTGTTCCTCTTGCTCATTTTTGCGCTCATCAATGGCGCTACTCAGTGGCATGTAATGAAACGGTATTTTGTAACCTGCTGCCAGGTTCTGAAATTCTTGATGGTTAGAAACAATGCCAGCGATCTCAATGGGCAAATATCCGCTGTGAGTTCTGAACAATAAATCATTCAAACAATGGCCCAATTTAGAAACCATGATCAACACTTTAGGTTTGCTGGCCGCATCAAACAGTTCCCAGTCCATTTGAAATCTATCACCAATCTCTTTGAATAACTCTTGAAGATTTTTTAAATTCAGTTCTTGCGAAGTCTTGGCAAAATGCACGCGCATGAAAAAACGGCTCGTGAAGGTGTCACTGAATTGGGCAGAGTCCAAAATATTGGCCGTTTGATTGAACAAAAACTGACTGACGGCATGAACGATGCCAGGTCGGTCTGGGCAGGAGATTTTGAGGATGAAACCTTGTGTAGACATACCGCCATTATCCATAAAGCCTGGGTTTTAATGAAAAATTTCTACTATTTTCCATAGGAAGCTTAAACTTGAGCTTTTAGCACTTAATTACAAGGTCAAGAGATGGGTATTCAGTCTGTGGGCATTATTGGCGCTGGCACGATGGGCAATGGCATTGCTCAAGCTTGTGCGGTTTCTGGCTTGAATGTGGTCATGGTCGACATCAATGATGCCGCCGTTGCAAAAGGCCTATCAACCATTGCCAGCAGCCTTGATCGCTTGATCAAAAAAGAGAAGATGACTGAAGCTGAAAAAACTGCTGCCTTGGCTCGTATCAAAACAAGCATTAATTACCAAGATTTCACAGGTTCACAAATGGTGATTGAAGCGGCGACTGAGAACTATGATCTCAAAATCAAGATTTTGAAACAATTGGATGGCATTGTTAGCAATGACACCATCATTGCTTCAAACACTTCATCGATTTCAATCACGCAGATGGCGGCTGAAGTGAGTAATCCCCAGCGCTTCATTGGCATGCATTTCTTCAACCCTGTGCCGATGATGACGTTGGTTGAAATTATTCGTGGCCTACAAACGGATGATCAAACCCACGGTTTGGTTCAAGAGATGTCAAAAGTGTTGGGCAAAGAACCCATCACCGTTAAGAATGCCCCTGGATTTGTTGTGAACCGTATTTTGGTGCCGATGATCAACGAAGCCTTCTTTGTTTTGGCAGAAGGTTTGGCCACCCCAGAAGATATTGATGCAGGCATGAAGCTTGGTTGTAACCACCCTATTGGACCATTGGCATTGGCAGACATGATTGGCTTAGATACTTGCTTGGCCATCATGGAGGTTTACTTCAAGAACTTCAATGATTCAAAATACCGCCCTTGCCCATTACTCCGTGAAATGGTTGCTGCTGGCTACCTAGGCAGAAAATCAGGAAAAGGCGTTTACAGCTACAACTGATCATGTTGACACCGATTGCTAAATTTCTTGGTTACGCTGGACTGATTCCTTTTATCCTGCTTTCTGCTTTGGTTCAGTTCACAGAACCGCCGCTGGATTTTTGGGCTGCCAATTCATTGCTCCTTTATGCAGCAACAATTGCTTCGTTTGTAGGAGCCTTGCATTGGGGTCCTTTATTGAACCCTCTCTCAAACCAAGAAGGTCATGGCTTTTGGCGATCTAAAGGTGCCTGGATTTGGGGAGTGACTCCATCCTTGCTGGCATGGGCAGCGCTTCATATGCCCTTTTCTTCTGGTTACTTTTTAATTGCCGCAACCCTTGTGCTGGCATTAATGGTCGATCGCAAACAGTTTCGTCATTTGATTCATGACGAAGATTATTTGGCAGAATTCTTAAAAATGAGAACAGTACTGACGGTAATTGCAACTGCCAGCCTTGTTTTGGCTGGCATTGCTATCAGACAATTTTGATTTGAATAAATCTTATCAGTGAGACTTGGCCTTGGCCAAGAGTGTTTCAGTGTAGGCAATCGCCAAAGCTGAAATCACAAACGTCAAATGAATCAAGGTTTGCCACAACAAAGTTTTGTCATCTAAATGTTCTGCATTGATGAAAGTCTTCAATAAGTGAATTGAAGAAATACCAATGATGGCTGTAGCCAACTTGACCTTTAAAACACCTGCATTAACATGAGACAACCATTCAGGTTGATCAGGGTGATTCTTAAGCTCTAAACGAGAAACGAAGGTCTCCCAACCACCCACGATGACCATCACCAATAGGTTAGAAATCATCACAACGTCAATCAAACCTAAGACAATCAACATGATTTCTGCTTCGGTTGTGCCGCCCTTGGACACCATCATGCCAATGAGGTGCACAAGCTCACGCCAGAACTGAATCACATAAACAATTTGGGCAACGATCAAACCCATGTACAGGGGAGCTTGCAACCAACGGCTCATAAAAATCCAGCGCGGTAGTGGGCGTAATTTATCTTTGTACTGATCTTGTGTATCTTGGCTCATGAGTAACTTTTTAGTAATGATGAATTAGTTATAAAAACAATTTGGTATTCAGACAACATGCGACAATTTGCCAATTAAACCATGTCTTTATTACCAAACAACGAAAATTTTACCCCCCTAGCGGAAATGCTGCGTCCTCACAAAAAAGAGGACTTGGTTGGGCAAACTCATCTTTTTGGGCCGGGGAAACCGCTTGATTTAGCCTTCCGGTCGGGAAAGCCACATTCAATGCTTTTGTGGGGCCCTCCTGGCGTGGGCAAAACCACCATTGCGCGCCTGACTGCCGATACCTTTGACTGTGAATTTATTGCTATTTCGGCAGTCTTAGCCGGTGTGAAAGAAATAAGACAAGCGATTGAGCAAGCAGAAAACAATCTGCAACAATTTGGTAAAAAAACTATCTTGTTCGTTGATGAGATCCATCGCTTCAATAAGTCACAACAAGATGCCCTACTGCCCTTTGTGGAATCAGGATTGGTGACCTTTATTGGAGCCACCACCGAGAACCCCTCTTTTGAAGTTAATTCGGCATTACTCTCAAGAGCTCAGGTCTATGTTCTGAAGCCCTTGACCCATGATGAACTTTTCCAGTTATTGAATCGAGCTTTGAATGCTTTATCAAGCTCCCTAGAATTTGATGAAGAAGCCCAAGCAGTTTTGCTTCACATGGCCGATGGCGATGCCAGACGTTTTCTTAATTTGATTGAACAAACTTTCAATGCAGCGAAGACCAGTCAAATCACCCATATCAACGCGGAATTTCTTGAACAATCTTTAGGTCATTTATCAAAACGATTCGACAAATCTGGTGATCATTTTTATGACCAGATTTCAGCCCTGCATAAATCTGTCAGGGGCTCTAATTCAGATGGCGCTTTGTATTGGTTTTGCCGCATGATTGATGGTGGTGTTGACGTGAAGTATTTGTCACGTCGCATTGTGCGCATGGCTTGGGAAGATATTGGATTAGCAGATCCGCGCGCTATGCAATTGGCTAATGATGCGGCATTAACGTTTGAACGCTTGGGTAGTCCTGAGGGTGAATTAGCGCTTGCTGAAGCATTGATTTACTTATGCGCAGCCCCTAAAAGTAATGCGGCCTACAAAGCATTCAATCAAGCCAAGGACTTTGTGGCAAAAGACACAAGTCGCGACGTACCGATGCATTTACGTAATGCCCCAAGCAAATTGATGAATGAATTAGGTCATGGCAAGGCTTATCGTTATGCGCACGATGAAGATCATGCCTATGCAGCCGGAGAAAACTACCTGCCTGATGGTATTAAAGAAGCCAATTGGTATCAACCAACAGACCGAGGTTTAGAAGCCAAGATCAAAGAAAAACTGGCTTTCTTAAAATCTTTAGATGAGGCCGCTAAGAATAAAAAGTAACTAAAAAAATAACTGAAGAAATATTTAAAAAATTAAAGAAACAAGCCAAATAAAAAAGTCTGCCGAAGCAGACTTTTTTATTTGATACAACTGAAATTGATTCAGTGGTTTAAACCAAGATATCAGCCCAAATGTTTCTGG
>JAGVCB010000103.1 GCA_020059445.1 Polynucleobacter sp.
GCAATTGGCTTTGACAGCACTTCGTTTGAAAGCATTGGGCTTGATTGACAAGATTGTCAGTGAACCTTTGGGTGGTGCACACCGTGATCACGCTGGCATGGCTGCATTACTGAAACGTGCCTTGGCAGATTCTTTGCGCCAATTCCAAACCATGGGTGTGGATGAGTTGCTTGAACGTCGTCACGAGCGCTTGATGAGCTATGGCAAGTTCAAAGACAGCAGCAAAGACAAGTAAACCCACTGGAACAAAAACACCGCCTGCACAACTGGCGGTGGCTTTCAGTGGCGGGCTTGATTCAACCGTATTGCTTCACGCCACCATCAAAGCGCATGGTAAAAAAAATGTGCATGCCCTCCATGTACATCACGGTATTCAAAAAGAAGCAGACCAATGGCAAGCTCACTGCAAAGCAGTGGCTAAAAAACTCGGTTGTCACTTTGACACCAGAAACGTCAAACTCAACAAACCATCCAATATTGAATCTCAAGCCAGAAACTTGCGCTATGAGGCATTGACTCAAATGTGCCAAGCGCACAACATTCAAGACTTGCTGCTCGCTCATCATTTGGATGACCAAGCAGAAACTGTCTTGATTCAGTTGATGCGCGGCGCCGGCTTGCCTGGGCTCTCAGCCATGCCGCAAGTCAAATCAAAAGAACTGATTCACTTGTGGCGTCCGTTTTTAAACATGCGCCGCAAAGATCTAGAGATCTATGCCAAAGAACATCAGTTGACATGGATTGAAGACCCCAGCAATCAAGATGAATCTTATCGTCGCAATGCCATCAGAAAATCAATTTTGCCGACCTTGGAGAAATTCCAAGAGGGCGCCATTGAAAACTTATCGAGAAGTGCTAAACATTTAGGTGAAGCTCAAGAGCTCCTGAATCAACTGGCCGATATTGATTTGGGATTGATTGAGGCCAAAGAAGGTCTTTCAAAAACTAATCTTATTAGACTCTACAAAACCAGTCAGGCAAGAGCCACCAATGCACTCAGACGTTGGTTATCTAAAAACGGTTTGGCCTATCCGAGTGAAGAGCGATTAACTGCTTGGTGGTCTGAACTTCAACAAACCAGACCTGACTCAAAATTGCAGTGGGAGCATGATCAGCAAGTGATTCGTTTGTGGCGTGGCCACTTAACCATCACTCAAGAAGCAAATTCATCAGAAATGATGGGGGAGTGGACTTTTAAGAAAATTCCAGCCAACAGCAAAAAGCCTGGCATCGCCAAAGATCGCTTTGATCAAGCCAAGAAAAAAGGTCTCATCAACACCATGGCCAGAGAAGGTGGCGAAAAGTTCAAAGTCGATTCAAAAAGACCAAGAAGAAGCCTGAAAAACCTTTACCAAGAAGCTGCTATTCCACCGTGGCAACGTGATGTACCCCTGTTGTACATTGGTGAAGACTTGGTAGCCGTGGCCGGTATTGGCATCAGCGCTGATTGGCAGACCACGGAAGGCCCCAGAATCAGTCCTGAGTGGCAAGCAAGTTAAATACTTGCCAGCATCTCAAAGGTTTGAGGATATTTCGAAACTAATTTAATGATCAATGCAGCTTGAGCATTTGGTTTGGCGCGTCCTTGCTCCCAATTCTCAACTGTTCGTGGATTGGTACGAATGAAGTTAGCAAACACTGGACGAGACAAGCCTAGTTTTTCTCGAAGAGCGGTGAGTTCATCAACTGTGATCTTTGGACTTGGTTTGATAGTCACTTTGTATTCTTTAAGCGTTAGCTTGCCCATCCTCTCTTTTTTGAGGGAAGAGACTCCATCGGATAACTCTGAAAACAAATCACGTTTTTTCATGCTCACTTCTTTCAGGTCTACTTAGATATGTGGGGATTGACTAATTAATTGGGCTTAAGCGCACTTAAAATTATACGCAAGTTGCGTATAATTATTAAATTGATCAACTCAAGTCATTTGAAATATTTTCCAGCTAGATTATTTTGAAATTAACTTCTACCGAAATTCTCAATAAACCGCCTCTAAACGTGTAAAATCACACTTTTGCTACTTAACGCACCCCTGTGGTGCGATTTTTACGATTTTTAACTCATGGCTCTAATAGTTCATAAATATGGTGGCACGTCGATGGGCTCAGTTGAGCGCATTCAAAACGTGGCCAAACGAGTTGCCAAATGGATGAAGGCAGGCCATCAAGTGGTCGTCGTTCCTTCAGCCATGTCTGGTGAGACGAATCGTCTTTTAGGTTTGGCTAAAGAGATCAACCCTAATCCTGATCCACGCGAGTTAGACCAAATTGCCTCAACAGGCGAGCAAGTCAGCTCTGGTTTATTGGCTTTAGCACTTCAAGCTCAAGGAGTTGGTGCTGTGAGCTATGCAGGTTGGCAAGTTGTTATTAAAACGGATTCTTCATACACAAAAGCCCGTATTCAGGGCATTGATGGTGACAAAGTTTTGGCTGACCTCAAAGCTGGTAAAGCAGTGGTGATCACTGGTTTCCAAGGTGTGGATGAAATAGGTAACATCACAACCCTCGGTCGTGGTGGCTCTGATACTTCTGCTGTGGCTGTGGCTGCTGCCTTGAATGCTGATGAATGTTTGATCTACACCGATGTGGATGGTGTTTACACCACAGACCCACGTGTGTGTGAAGATGCACGACGCTTAGACAAAATCACTTTTGAAGAAATGCTAGAGATGGCTAGCTTGGGTTCAAAAGTATTGCAAATTCGTTCAGTAGAATTTGCTGGTAAATACCGCGTTAAAACACGCGTACTCTCATCATTAACTGATCCATTGATGTCGCTTGAGCAAGAGATGAACTCAGGCACTTTGATTACTTTCGAGGAAGAAGAAACCATGGAAGCTGCTGTTATTTCGGGTATTGCTTTCGCCCGTGACGAAGCAAAAATCACCGTATTAGGTGTGCCTGATAAACCAGGTATCGCATATCAAATCTTGGGCCCGATTGCGGACGC
>JAGVCB010000221.1 GCA_020059445.1 Polynucleobacter sp.
AAAACAATCGACCAAGCAGCGTTTCGGAGCTTTGGATTTTAATTATCCAGATCATGACATTGAGACAGAAATTGTTGCTCATGAAACCGGCGTTAGCTCTGAGGTTGCTGGAAAACTGGTTGGAATTGCTGAACGAGCCCGTAATTTAAAAGGACATGGCTTAGACGAGGGTATATCAACTCGTATGTTAATTTATGCAGGTAGTTTGATAGCGCAGGGTGTCACAGCTCAGGCTGCTTGTCGAGTTGCTTTGGTGCGCCCAATCACGGATGATCCAGATATGCGTGATGCTTTAGATGCTGCTGTTGCAACTTTCTTTTAACGTAAAGAGCCCGTCATGTCGGCGCACTTAAACGACCACGCTGAATGGATTGACCAACTTGAGCCTGAATCTCGAGTATTACTTGAGGGTGTATGGTCTGATGCCACAAAAGTTTTTTCGGCAAGGGGTTTAGATAATTACGTTAAAGGTGCTGCAGCACTTCGTGGATTGGGGCGCGGAGTTGAGTTGGTTAATGCGTGGATTGATAGTGCTCCTCAAGTGGCCAAAGAAATTGGTGAAGATGTTGTAGGTGAATTGGCAACCACCGCGTTGCTACTAGCCTCAAAAACATCTGGATCAGTGATTGAACTGGTATTGGCGACCGCGCCAACAGCCGCAAGACGTTTGGCTGATAGCTCTCTTTTCATGCAGTACTTACAGTTTTTAAACACTTTGGTTGCTCAAGCGCCGCGTGGCTTGCGCCCAATGTTGGGACAGCTTGACACATTGTTTGCTCAGTTGACTCTGGGTGGTTTGAGACGTTGGGCAACTTGGGGTGCACAAGCCCACAGAACAAATTATGAGGAGCAGGTCGCTTATTTTGGTCTAGAGTCAAAAGAATCCTTGGCTATGCTTCAAAAAGAGCGCAAGGGAACATTGCTGGTAGATGTTCAACGCAGAATTAATATGTACCTTAGAGCGTTGTGGGGTCGCGACTTTTTCATGAAACCAACTGCCGGTGATTTTGAAACCCGTGACGGTTATAAGCCATTCATTGAAGATTATTTTATTCATTTGCCAGATGCATACGATGCCGTTGAAGGTAAGCAGGGAGTTGTTGACGCCTCTCAACTTTATCGAGCTGCTGCTGCTCATGCTGCGGCGCATGTGGTTTTTACTCGCCAAGCCATCTCTGCTGAATCATTGAATCCTTGGCAGATGGCTTTGATTGGATTGGCTGAGGATGCTCGAGTGGAAGCTTTGGCTTTGGCCAAGTTCCCTGGCTTAAGATCTTTATGGGCTGATTTACACACTGTGTCATCAAGCCAATGTAAGACAGCGGGTGACTGGCTCAATCGTATGGCACGTGCTTGGGTTGATCCAGATTATGAAGATACTCATCCATGGATTGCACAGGGTCGTGCTTTATTTGCTCAGGCTTTACCAAAAATGATTGCTGAGCCAAACAACAACACAATTTCTTGGGACATTGGTGTGAGTCTCGCATCTTCGTACAAAGACCTGACCGAAGGACCATCCTTCCAAACACGCACAGATATTCAGACAGCAAGCTATAGAGATGACAATCGTTATTTCTGGGCATTTGACGGCTATGATTTTGAGCGATCAATTGCAGCTGGCTATGAGGCGCCACAACAAATTCGCAAAGAAGTTAATTTGATGGAATTTGTGAATGAATTAGAAGTGGAGGGCGCAGGCGAGGACGCTCAAGAAGTTTGGGTTCTTGGAACAGAACTTTTCCCTTATGAAGATCTCGGTATTTCTTTTAATGAAAGCGAGGGACGTGAACCTGTCCTACCACCTGTTCATTACGGTGAATGGGATCATATGATTCAGCTAGAGAGACCGGCTTGGGTCACCGTTCAAGAGCGAAAACCCAAATTAGGGGATCCATCTCTGATCAATGATGTACTTGTTGAGCAAAGACGTTTGATTGGTCGAATGAAATATATTTTGGATGCCATGCAACCGCAAGGTGTTCAACGAATAAGAAAATTAGAAGACGGTGACGACATTGACTTAAGTGCTGCACTTGCTTCATTGATAGATATTCGTATGGGTCGTCAACCTGACCCACGCATCATGATGCGCAGTGTTCGTAAAACACGTGATATTTCAGTATTGGTTTTATTAGATTTATCGTATTCAACCAATGACAAGGTTTCAGGTCAAGATCAGACCGTGCTTGATCTCACGCGCTCGGCTTGTGCATTGTTGGCAGATGCTATACAAAAAGTAGGTGATCCTTTTGCCATTCACGGATTTTGTTCGGATGGTCGTCATGATGTTAATTACTGGCGATTTAAAGATTTTGATCAGCCCTACGATGATATTGCAAAGGCTCGTTTGGCTGGCATGGAAGGAAAGTTATCCACTCGGATGGGCGCAGCTATTCGACATGCGACGTCGGCTCTGAAAGCTCAGCGCAGCACCAAAAAATTACTATTGGTGATCACAGATGGGGAGCCAGCAGATGTGGATGTTCGAGATCCACAATATTTGCGACAAGATACTAAGAAAGCTGTTGAAGAGGCTGGTCGAAATGGAATCATGACTTACTGCATGAGTTTGGACCCTACAGCAGATCAATATGTGCGACGTATTTTTGGTGAGAAAAACTATATGGTGGTTGATAAGGTGGAGCGTCTCCCTGAAAAATTACCTGTCTTGTATACTGGCCTCACAAGGTAAATCATATGAACACTATTCAAAGTAAAACTCTCACCTATACAGGTATTGATAATGAGGAACACCATGGCATGACCATGACAGGCCGTATCATTCGGGATGCCTGGGTCTTTGGTTTGCTCGAAGAGGGTGATGGTTTTGCTGGTAAAAATGCTGGCGAGCTACAAAATTTATTTGAGCAAGTTCATGAGGCGTGGGAGCGTTATGGACAGTTACCCAGTCATTTGCCGCCAGACTTAGCAGCGCGTCATGAGCGTATTCATGCTGAAGCGATGGTCAGAGCCAAGAAGAGTGGCTGGGATCCTGAATTGGGCGAAGACGACTAGTTTTAATTCATTGAATCTAGATCGGGTTGTTCATGCCCAAACATTGATTCTTGGTCCAGCCTGCTCAATCACAAATTCTTTAAATGCTAAAGCTGCGGGCGCTAATTTCTTTTGAGCGCGATGAGTGATGTACCAGTGGCCTATATGTGGAAGACCTACAATATCCAATAACACGATATGGCCGGAGGCTATCTCGTGTCTTACGGTTCGAAGGGATAAGAAGCTCAATCCCATTCCAGCCATGACTGCCTGTTTGATAGTTTCAT
>JAGVCB010000140.1 GCA_020059445.1 Polynucleobacter sp.
ACGAGGCCATTGATCCGGTCAGAGGCATCACCAATCGAAGTTCAGGAAAAATGGGCTTCGCTCTGGCCAGAGCGGCTGTAGAGGCTGGCGCCGAAGTTCAATTGATTGCTGGGCCTTGTCACATAGCAACGCCGCTTGAGTTCACTGGAAAGATTAAACGTACCGATGTTGTCAGTGCAAAAGATATGCACGCTGCCGTGATGAATCATCTTGATAGCGATATTTTCTTTGCAGTCGCTGCTGTGGCAGATTGGTCAATCAAAAATGCATCTGAACAGAAAATTAAAAAAGCCACCAGTTCTAACCCAGCTTTAGAGTTTGAATTAAATCCTGACATCTTGGCTGAAGTTGCCAAACAATCGGCCGGCAAAAAGCCATACTGCGTTGGGTTTGCAGCCGAAACCAATGATTTAGAAAAGCATGCCGAAGAAAAACGCATCAAAAAGAATATCCCGATGCTATTAGCTAATCTTGGCCCAGACACCTTTGGTCTTGATGACAATCAATTATTGATTGTTGAAGAAAAAGGATCGACCAAAACTAACAAACTCAGCAAGATTGCTTTGTCTCGCGAAATCATCCAACTCGTTTCCACAAAAATTTAAGTAAATAAGCCATGAAAAAACTACAAGTCAAAATTCTTGATGAACGCATGAGAAACAATCTGCCGCAATACGCAACAAGCGGTAGTGCTGGTCTTGATTTAAGAGCTTGCCTAGACGAAGCCATCGTCATCGAGCCAGGTCAAACAGTTTTAGTGCCCACTGGTTTATCTATTTTCTTGGATGATCCTGGCTATGCTGCATTGATCTTGCCAAGATCTGGCCTAGGTCACAAGCATGGCATCGTCTTGGGTAATCTAGTGGGTCTGATTGACTCTGATTACCAAGGGCAATTGATGGTCAGCACCTGGAATCGCGGCCAAACCGCTTTCAAGCTAGAGCCAATGGAGCGTCTTGCTCAGTTGGTGATTGTTCCGGTCGCACAAGTTGAATGGACTGAAGTGACAGAGTTCAGCGCTAGCGACAGAGGCGCCGGCGGCTTCGGAAGTACTGGCAGAGCTTGATCAAGAATATTCATTAAGCCCTGCTTTTTCCTTAAATTTCTTGAACCTCACGACCTGCTGCTGCTTTTTTAACGGCAGGTCTAACAGGCGCATCAAAATCAAGAACGATCTTCTCATCGGCATCCATGTCAACAACCACATGACCGCCATGAACCAACCTACCAAATAGCAATTCATCTGCAAGTGCTTTGCGCACCAAGTCTTGAATGAGTCGCTGCATTGGTCTTGCACCCATCAATGGGTCAAAACCATGCTTGGCCAAATAAGTTCTTAAGTTTTCGGTGAAACTCGCATCCACTTTCTTCTCATGCAACTGCTCTTCAAGTTGCATCAAGAACTTATCAACCACGCGCAAGATAATGCTCTCATCCAAGGCTTTGAAGCTCACGATGGCATCTAAACGATTGCGGAACTCTGGCGTGAAGGTGCGCTTGATATCACCCATTTCATCACCTGCTTGACGCACAGTCGTGAATCCAATGGTGGACTTTTGCATTGCTTCAGCGCCAGCATTGGTGGTCATGATGATGATGACATTTCTAAAGTCTGCTTTGCGACCATTGTTATCGGTCAATGTGCCATGGTCCATCACCTGCAACAGAATATTGAAAATATCTGGATGAGCCTTTTCAATCTCATCAAGCAACAAGACGCAGTGAGGCTTCTTATTAACTGCTTCAGTCAATAAACCACCCTGATCAAATCCAACATAGCCAGGAGGCGCTCCAATCATGCGACTCACCGCATGGCGCTCCATGTACTCAGACATATCAAAGCGGACTAACTCAATGCCCATGATGAAGGCCAATTGCTTGGCCACTTCAGTCTTACCAACACCGGTTGGGCCAGAGAACAAGAAAGAACCAATTGGCTTGTCATCTTTACCCAAACCAGCTCTCGACATTTTGATGGCTGATGCCAATGCTTCAATCGCAGGTTCTTGACCAAACACAACGCTCTTTAAGTCACGATCAAGAGTTTGCAACTTGCTGCGATCGTCCACAGACACTGACTGTGGAGGAATACGAGCAATCTTTGCCACGATGTCTTCAACCTCTTGGCGACCAATTGTTTTCTTTTGCTTAGATTTTGGCAAAATACGTTGCGCCGCTCCAGCCTCATCAATCACATCGATCGCTTTATCAGGCAGGTGCCTGTCATTGATGTAACGTGCTGACAACTCTGCTGCTGCCGTCAAAGCTGCTTGAGCATACTTAACGCCATGATGCTCTTCGAACTTTGACTTAAGACCACGCAAAATTTGAACTGTTTGATCAACCGATGGCTCTAAAACATCGACCTTTTGGAAACGTCTTGAAAGCGCTGCATCTTTTTCAAAAATACCGCGGTATTCATTAAAGGTTGTGGCACCAATGCATTTCATTTGGCCACTAGATAGAGCTGGCTTCAATAAATTGCTTGCGTCCAATGTTCCGCCCGATGCTGCACCAGCAC
>JAGVCB010000194.1 GCA_020059445.1 Polynucleobacter sp.
ACTCGACACGACATTTCCGATGCGTGGCGACTTACCTAAGCGCGAACCGATTTGGGTAAAAGAATGGCAAGAGAAAAAAATCTATCAAAAAATTCGTGAGGCTAAAGCTGGCAAGAAGACTTTCATTTTGCATGATGGCCCCCCGTATGCAAACGGTGATATTCATATCGGACACGCTGTTAATAAAATTCTGAAGGACATGATTGTCAAAGCCAAGGGTTTTGCTGGCTATGACGCAAAGTATGTGCCTGGTTGGGACTGTCACGGCATGCCCATTGAAATCCAAATTGAAAAACAATTTGGTAAACATTTACCAACCGCTGAGGTTCAAGAAAAAGCCCGAGCTTACGCAAAAGTTCAAATCACAAAACAAAAGCAAGATTTTGAGCGTCTAGGTGTTCTTGGTGATTGGGAAAACCCATACCTCACAATGGATTTCAAGAACGAAGCTGATGAAATTCGTGCGCTTGGAAAAATTCTTGAGGACGGTTATGTTTACCGCGGTTTAAAGCCAGTGAACTGGTGCTTTGATTGCGGCTCTGCTTTGGCTGAAGCTGAAGTTGAGTATCAAGACAAAGAAGACCTGGCAGTGGATGTTGGCTTTGCATTCCCAAGTGATCAATTGCCAGCGATTGCTAAAGCATTTTCATTGAATCAACTGCCAAAATCAGAAGGCATGGCGGTAATCTGGACCACCACACCTTGGACCATTCCATCGAATCAAGCGTTGAACGTTCACCCTGAGATTGACTATGCTTTGGTGGACACAGCAAGAGGTTTATTGATTCTTGCCAAAGATCGCACCGAAGCTTGCTTAAAAGAATACGAACTTGAAGGACAAGTGATTGCCACTTGCAAAGGTCAAGCCTTGGCTGGCCTAGAGTTTCATCATCCATTAAGCAAAGCGCATGAAGGCTTTGATCGTCGCTCGCCAATCTACTTGGCTGAATACGTGACGATTGATAGTGGCACTGGCATGGTTCACTGTGCACCAGCTTATGGTGAAGAAGACTTTAAATCTTGCAAAACTCATGGCTTGAAAGATCAAGATATTTTGAACCCAGTCATGGGTGATGGTGTTTACGCATCTTGGTTGCCACTATTTGCAGGGCTCACCATTTGGAAAGCCAACCCACAAATTGTTGAAGCACTTCAGCAAGCAGGCTCACTTCTCAAATCAGCAAAATTAAAGCACTCCTACATGCACTGCTGGAGACACAAAACACCCGTTGTGTACAGGGCCACTGCGCAATGGTTTGCCAGCATGGATAAAAAAGTTGCTTCAGGCAAGAGTCTTAGAGAAAACGCTCTTGATGGCATCGAAACAACTGAATTCTTCCCAGCATGGGGCAAGCAGCGCTTACGCAACATGATCGCCAATCGCCCAGATTGGACACTCTCAAGACAGCGTCAATGGGGTGTGCCAATGGCCTTCCTCATTCACAAAGAAAGTGGTGAACTTCATCCGCGCACACCTGAGCTATTAGAAATCATTGCCAAGCGTGTTGAAAAAGAAGGTATTGAAGCTTGGCAATCTGTTGATCTCAAAGAACTGATTGGTGATGAAGCGGCAATATATGAAAAGAACAAAGATACCTTAGACGTTTGGTTCGATTCAGGCACGACTCACTGGCACGTGATTCGTGGCTCACATGCAAGCACCTTGGCCGATGCTACAAGAAATAATCCAAATGAGCGCTGGGCAGATTTGTACCTTGAGGGATCAGATCAACATCGCGGCTGGTTCCACTCATCTCTTCTCACAGGCGCCATGCTTGATGGCAAGCCACCCTATAAAGCGCTTTTGACCCATGGCTTCACAGTAGATGGTCAGGGCAGAAAAATGAGTAAGTCAGTGGGCAACGTGATTGCTCCGCAAGAAGTTGCAGACAAAATGGGCGCTGAAATTATTCGCTTATGGGTAGCCTCCACAGACTACTCAGGTGAAATGACCATTTCTGATGAGATCTTAAAGCGTGTGGTTGAAAGCTATCGCCGTATTCGGAACACTTTGAGATTTTTATTGGCCAACCTTTCTGATTTTGATATCGACCAACACCGCATGGAAGCGAGTGACTGGTTAGAACTTGATCGCTATGCACTAGCAGTGACTGAAGAAATGCAAAAAGAATTGACAGCTCACTACGATCGTTATGAATTTCATCCGGCGGTATCAAGATTGATGACCTTCTGTTCAGAAGACATGGGTGGCTTTTACCTAGACATCATCAAGGATCGTCTTTACACCTTGGCTGCTGATGCTCCAGCTCGTCGCTCTGCTCAAAATGCGTTGTTCCACATCACACAATCGTTCTTACGTTTAAGTGCGCCATTTTTATCATTCACAGCTGAAGAAGTTTGGGGTATTTTTGCTCACAAGACCAAGAGCAAAAACACGATCTTTACGGAAGAGTTTTATGAACTACCTAAGATTTATGACGCAAGTGCTTTGATTGCTAAGTGGGATCGTATTCGTGCGATGCGCTCAGACATCACCAAAGCGATTGAATTTGAGCGTGAAGCTGGACATGTTGGCTCTTCTTTGCAAGCCGAGCTTCAAATCGAAGCGCCTGCAGTTGATGCCGCACTTTTGAAATCACTTGGCGATGACTTAAAGTTCATCACCATCACCTCAAGCGTGAGCATCACAGAAAGTTCTTCTATTGAGGAAATCAAAGTGACTGTCAAGTCATCAAGCCATCAGAAATGTGGTCGATGCTGGCATTACCGAGATGATGTTGGGCACGATGCCGAACATCCAACTTTGTGCGGCCGCTGCACCAGTAACTTATTTGGTGATGGCGAAAAACGTCACTTTGCCTAAGATCATCAAAGGAGAATCACTTGGCTCGCTATAGCAAATCACCTGGGAACCAACAAAGCTTCTTGCTTTGGATGGGGACATCCGCACTGCTTTTGATCCTTGACCAATTAACCAAAGTGATTGCCAAAAACAGTCTTCTTGAAGGCATTTCTCAACCAGTGACCAGTTTTTTAAATTGGACCTTGGTTTACAACCCAGGTGCGGCATTTTCATTTTTGGCTCAGGCGGGTGGTTGGCAACGTTGGTTTTTCACTGGCCTTGGTTTGATTGCCGCAGCCGTCATGATTTGGTTAATTAAAAAAAATACCAGTCAAACTCTTTTTTGTTTGGCCATGAGCTTGGTTTTAAGTGGCGCCATTGGCAATGTGATTGATCGCATCTTGTACGGTGCCGTTGTTGATTTTGTTGACCTTCACTATGCCGGCTGGCACTGGCCCGCGTTCAATATCGCTGATAGCGCAATCACCATTGGGGTGATTCTGTTAATCTTAGATGAGATCAAGCGCGTCAATAAATAATCCAAGGTAAATAGCTCATGAATTCACTTCAAGGCAAACATATCCTTCTGACCATGTCAGGTGGCATTGCCGCGTTCAAAGTGGCTGAGTTAGCACGCTCGCTCCAACAAGAAGGCGCGACCGTGCAAGTGATCATGAGTGAAGCCGCGACCAAATTCATGACGCCTGTAACCATGCAAGCACTCACAGGCCGTCCTGTTTACACAGATCAATGGGATGCACGCATTTCTAATAACATGGCTCACATTGAGCTTTCTAGAAAAGCGGATGTCATTGTGGCTGTGCCTGCGAGTGCAGACTTGCTGGCAAAAATTTCTCATGGCTTAGCAAACGATCTTGTCAGCGTCACTTGTTTGGCCAAAGAGTGTCCCTTGATTGTGGTTCCCGCAATGAATAAGCAGATGTGGGAAAACCCAGCCACCCAAAGAAACATGCGACGACTAGAAGCTGATGGTATCACCGTGCTTGGCCCTACGAGTGGTACTCAAGCTTGTGGCGAAAACGGCATGGGCCGCATGTTAGAAGCGGCAGAGATCCTAGAAGGCATCATCGCTTTTTTTCAAAAAAAAGTATTAGCAGGAAAAAAAGTATTGATCACTGCTGGCCCTACATACGAGGCCATTGATCCGGTTAGAGGTATCACCAATCGAAGCTCAGGAAAAATGGGCTTTGCTTTAGCAAGAGCTGCTGTGGAGGCCGGCGCTGAAGTTCAGTTAATCGCGGGACCTTGTCACATTGCAACACCTCTTGAGTTCACTGGAAAGATCAAGCGCACCGACGTTGTCAGTGCAAAAGATATGCACGCGACCGTGATGAATCATCTTGATAGCGATATTTTCTTTGCAGTCGCTGCTGTGGCAGATTGGTC
>JAGVCB010000028.1 GCA_020059445.1 Polynucleobacter sp.
AGGATGCAACTCTCCATCAGCGCTATGTTGGTAAGACTCATTGTCAGACATGTATTCAGGCAACAGATGACGACGATTAGACGTGGCGTAAATCAAAATATTATCAACTTGCGCCGAGATAGAACCATCCAAAGCAGACTTCAAAGATTTATAACCTGACTCTCCATCTTCAAACGATAAGTCATCACAAAAGATGATGAACTTTTCAGGTCTCCCAGCCAACAAGTCAGTCAGATCACCAAGATCTGTCAGGTGCTCTTTGTCTACTTCGACCAAACGCAAACCTTTTGCGGAAAACTCATTCAAAGAGGCTTTGATCAAAGATGACTTACCCGTTCCTCTGGCGCCTGTTAACAAAACATTGTTGGCAGGCTTACCTTCTACAAAGTGCTTGGTATTTTTGAAAATAAGATCTGTTTGACGCTCAATGTGCTGCAGATCTTTGAATGTGATGCCAGAGATATGGTGAACTGGTTGAAGATATCCCAATTTACCCAAGAGAGTATCTTTGCGACGCCATCTAAAGGCCACTGCAGAGGTCCAATCTTTTTCCGTCAAAGATTTTGGCATCCACTCATCAAGTCTTTGCAATAGATTATCTAAACGGTCTAACTTATCAGACATGACTTTCCTGTAATCTTTGTAAATTCAGCGGTATCGCTTTAAGAACGATAGTCCGCATTGATCGAAACATATTCATGAGACAGATCGCAGGTCCAAACCGTTTGAGTGGCCTGACCTCGACCTAGGTGAGCACGCACGGTGATTTCCGCTTGCTTCATCACGCGCTGGCCATCTGCTTCTTGATAGTCAGGATGACGACCGCCATCTTTGGCAACCCACACATCATCCAACCATAACTGCACACGACCAACATCAAGATCGGTAATGCCCGCATAACCAATGGCAGCCAAGATACGGCCTAAATTAGGATCGCTGGCAAAAAAAGCTGTTTTCACCAAAGGTGAATGAGCAATTGCTTCAGCCACTAACTTACATTCAGCGTCGGTCTGACCGCCTTCAATTTGAATCGTGATGAATTTAGTAGCACCTTCACCATCTCGCACAATCATTTGCGCCAATTTTTGACAGACTTCAATCAAGGCTTGACGGAAGATGTCGTGTGCTTGGCCTGAAGCTGGAATCTCTACTTGACTAGCGCCACTGGCCATAACAATGAATGAGTCATTGGTGGATGTATCACCATCAATCGTGATCGCATTAAAAGACACATCAGCAGCGGCCGTCGTTAGTTCCTGTAATAAGACTGGTGATACCTTGGCGTCGGTTGCCACATAACCCAACATGGTGGCCATGTTTGGATGAATCATGCCAGCACCCTTGCTGATACCAGTCAAGGTGATGGTCTGACCATTGATCTCAACTTGCTTCGAATAAGCTTTTGCTTGGGTGTCCGTGGTCATGATCGCATGGGCTGCATTGAACCAGTTATCAGCGTTTAAATTACTGATCGCCTGAGGCATACCAGCAATCACTTTTTCTACTGGCAAAGGCTCAAGGATGACACCGGTTGAAAAAGGCAAAATTTGCTCTTTTTTCAAATTCATCAACTTTGCCAGCTCTTCACAAGTGCGCATCGCATTTTTATAACCAGGCTCACCAGTACCTGCATTGGCGTTACCTGTATTGATGATCAATGCTCGAATATCTGAACCGCTCTTTGAAGATGCCAATAAATGCTCTCTACAAATTTGTACAGGTGCAGCACAAAAACGATTTTTGGTAAAAACACCAGCAACGCTCGAACCTTCATCAAGTTCAATGATCAGAATGTCTTTGCGGCCTGGTTTTTTAATACCAGCTTCTGCATGCCCTAAGCGGACACCTTGAACAGGCGTTAATTCAGTGGCAACCGGTAATGGAGAATTGACTGGCATATTAATTTTTAAGTGAGTTGTCCGTGGCAATGCTTGTATTTCTTGCCGCTGCCACAATGGCATGGATCATTACGGCCTACTTTAGGGCCGGATTGAAAGGGTTGTGGAGCAGCTGCTTGTGGGGCAGCACCTCTTGTAGCAGATTCATCATCGGACTGATCAGCGCTGGCATGTTGATATTGCAAACCCTTCACATCTGCCAAATCTTCTTGAATAGATTCTGAAGCACGCTCTAATTCTTCAGCGGTTTCAATTCTGACCACCATGATGGTGCGAGTCACTTCTAACTTAACTGTATCTAGCAAGCGAGCGAATAATTCAAATGCTTCGCGACGATATTCTTGCTTAGGATCTTTTTGTGCATAGCCGCGCAAATGAATACCTTGACGCAAATGATCCAAAGCCGCCAAATGCTCTCTCCAAGAAGTATCCAGCGCATACAAAATCACTGAACACTCAAACTTGGCAAAAGACTCTCTACCGACTAATTCAACTTTTGCATCGTAGAGACTCTTCGCTGCTTCCAATACTTTGACAAGTAGGTCTTCTGGCTCGATCGTATCGGCTGCATCAATGATGGCCTGCAAATCAACCGACAAACTCCAGTCATTTGAAAGAACTTGTTGTAAACCAGCAACATCCCACTGCTCAATCACTGACTCAGCAGGAATGTGATCGTGGAACAAGTCTGTGAAATATGACTCACGCAAGTTAGCAACCAAATCACCAACATCTTTTGACTCAAGAACTTCATTGCGCAGACGATAAACTTCTTTACGCTGATCATTGGCCACATCGTCGTATTGCAACAGTTGCTTACGGATATCAAAGTTTCTGGCTTCAACTTTGCGCTGAGCAGACTCTATAGAACGAGTCACCATACCAGCTTCAATTGGCTCACCTTCAGGCATGCGCAAGCGATCCATGATCGACTTTAAGCGCTCCCCCGCAAAGATGCGTAACAAAGCATCATCCAAAGACAAATAGAATCTTGATGAACCTGGGTCACCCTGACGCGCAGCACGACCTCTTAATTGGTTATCTACACGACGGCTCTCATGACGCTCAGTACCAATGATGTGCAAACCACCCGCACTCACCACATGGTCATGCAAGCCCTGCCATTCATCATGCAACTGTTTGATGCGAGCAGCTTTATCTTGTTCAGCAATTGCAGCATCTTGCTCAATCAAGCCAGCTTGCTTTTCAACGTTACCGCCCAAAACAATGTCTGTGCCTCGACCAGCCATGTTCGTTGCGATGGTGATCATTTTTGGACGACCAGCTTGCGCAATGATTTCGGCTTCTCTGGCGTGCTGTTTTGCATTTAACACCTGGTGAGGCAACTTTGCCTTATCCAAGAGGGATGAGATTAACTCTGAATTTTCAATGGAAGTGGTACCAACCAAGACTGGCTGACCACGCTCGTAACAGTCTTGGATATCTTTGATAACAGCGTTGTAACGCTCCATTGATGAGCGATAGATTTGATCTTGCCTATCAATCCTTGCATTGATGCGATTAGGCGGAACAATCACCGTCTCTAAACCATAGATCTCTTGGAATTCATAGGCTTCTGTATCAGCTGTACCTGTCATACCAGCAAGCTTGCTGTACATGCGGAAATAGTTCTGGAAGGTGATCGTGGCCAAAGTGCGATTCTCATGCTGAATCGCCACACCCTCTTTGGCTTCCACAGCCTGATGCAAACCATCAGACCAACGACGTCCTTGCATGAGTCGTCCAGTGAATTCATCAACAATGATGACTTCACCATTTTGCACAACGTAATGCTGATCTTTATTGAACAGGGTATGAGCTCTTAAAGATGCATACACATGGTGCATCAAAGTAATGTTTTGAGGAGCGTACAAAGACTCCCCCTCTTTGATCAAACCAATTTGAGCCAAAGCAAGCTCTGCTTTTTCGTGACCAGATTCAGTTAAAAATACCTGATGTGATTTTTCATCAACGATGTAATCGCCTGGAGTGATCACACCTGAGCCATCGGCTTTTTCTTCGCCATACTGACGAGTTAGATATTGTGGCAACGCATTCATTGCCACATAAATTTCAGTATGGTCTTCTGCTTGACCAGAAATGATCAAAGGCGTGCGGGCTTCGTCAATCAAAATTGAGTCTACTTCGTCAACGATGGCATACGCCAAACCGCGCTGCACACGCTGATCCAATTCTTGAATCATGTTGTCGCGCAAATAATCAAAGCCGAATTCGTTATTGGTTCCGTAGGTGATGTCTGAGGCGTAAGCCTTTTTCTTCGCTTCATGATCCATTTGTGACAAATTAATGCCCACACTCAGACCCAAGAAGTTATAAAGCTTTGCCATCCATTCAGCATCACGCTCTGCCAAGTAATCATTGACAGTCACAACGTGAACACCTTTACCGGTTAGAGCATTCAAATACACCGGCAGAGTTGCGGTCAAGGTTTTACCTTCACCAGTTCTCATTTCTGCAATTTTTCCTTGGTGCAAGGCCAAGCCATCAATCATCTGAACATCAAAATGACGCATGTTCATGACGCGCTTGCTGGCCTCACGAACAACAGCAAAGGCCTCAGGCAAGATTTCGTCAATTGTTTGGCCTGCAGCCAATTTTGACTTGAATTCAGCCGTCTTTGCTTGCAATGCAGCATCATCAAGCGAGGCCATGCCCTGCTCCAGACTATTAATCTGAGCGACAATGCGCTTATATTGTTTTATGAGTCGATCGTTTCGACTGCCAAATATTTTCTTAAGAAGACCAGTAACCATGACTTTTGCGAGGAAATTTAAGCCTCAAAGTTTAGCACCCAGACGGGCATCTGCGAATGCCCGTGATGCATTAGATTGCATTGAAAAAAATACCCCCCTGGGAGACCTGCTTCAGAAGGCAGAGCATAATCTTTTGCTACAACAAGCCATTGACCTGAGCCTCAATCAAAATGGGCTTCAGAAGGCGGTGGGCTTGGTTAAATCTGGGGGTTTTTCAGAAGAAACTGGGCAGCTGACCCTCTTGGTCACCAATGCAGCGATTGCAACGCGTATCAGTCAAAAAGGTCCCTCAATACTCTTAAAACTTCAGGAACAGGGTTATTCAGCCCACTTTTTGGCGATTAAGCAGGCTCCCGGAGGGCTTGGAATACCAGCTCCAAACAAGGTGGAAAGCACTGAAAAACCACCCGTATTCCCTTCAAGTGCAGAAAAATCCTGGTCTCAATTGATGAATCAATTGGATAACAGCTCGCCATTGCGTGCGGCTGTTGAAAAACTCCTAAAAAATCGGAAAAAAGGCTGAAAAAACGAAAAAAAGGACGTTTTCCTAATTTTTAGGCAAATTTTCAAGCAAATAAAGGCTTATTTTTTAATTGATAAGCTTGTGGCGCAGTGGCTTCATCAAAGTCTTTGATTTCGTAACTTGTTGGGTCTGCAAATAAAGCTCTGAGCAATGCATTGTTTAAGGCATGACCTGATTTTTCGGCAATATAAGCGCCCACAATTGGATGACCTGCCAAATACAAATCACCAATCGCATCCAAAATCTTATGACGTACAAACTCATCGTCATAACGTAGTTCTTCATTATTTAAAATTCGGTGCTCATCCAACACAATCGCGTTATCTAAACTACCGCCGCGAGCCAAACCCATTTCGCGCAGAGCTTCGACTTCATGGGCAAAACCAAACGTTCTGGCTCGTCCAATTTCTCTTGCATACGTGCTGTCTGCAAAATCAATCACATGCCTTTGACCAGTTTTATCAACCGCAGGGTGTTTGAAATCAATCGTGAAATCCAACTTAAATCCGTCGAAGGGTTCTAAGCGAGCTAATTTGCCCGCCTCTTTAATTTCAACTGGCTTTTTAATCACAATGAATTGACGTGGCGCATCTTGTTCTTGAAGACCTGCCGATTCAATTAAAAACAAAAATGAAGCTGCGCTGCCATCCATGATGGGCACTTCTTCACAATCCAATTCAATGATCAAATTATCAATGCCAAGGCCTGCGCATCCAGATAACAAGTGTTCTACCGTAGAAACACGGGTATCACCGTTTTGTAGCACCGTGGCCAAGCGCGTGTCTGTGACAGCAAGAGCATCTGCCTTGATTCCTGGCGCATTAGGAAGATCCACACGATGAAAAATAATGCCAGTATTGATTGGTGCAGGTACTAATTTAAGCGTCACCTTGCGGCCCGTGTGTAGTCCAATACCAACGGTTTTAACAGGGGCTGCAATGGTGCGCTGTTTCAACATAATTTATTTGTAAATTAAAGTGCTTTTAGTGCAGAAGCTGCATCACTCACTTCAAATTTACCAGCTGCTTCAACGGCCAAATGCTTGACCACACCGTTATCAACAATCATCAAATAACGTTGTGAGCGAACACCCATACCGCGAGCTGTTAAGTCAAATTCCAAACCAAGTTTCTTGGTCAATTCTGCTGCGCCATCAGCCATCATGCGAACCTTGCCGTTCACTTTTTGGTCTTTGCCCCAGGCACCCATCACAAATGCGTCATTCACTGATAAACACCAAACCTCATCAACACCCTTGGCTTTGATCTCATCGTAGTGAGCAACATAACCTGGCACGTGCTGAGCTGAACATGTTGGTGTGAATGCGCCTGGCAAGCCAAAAATAACAATCTTTTTACCTGCTGTTAATTTGCTCACTTCAAAAGCGTTTGGTCCTACAGAGCAACCCTCTGTAGCAACTTCTAAAAATTCATGAATTGTGGCGTTTGGTAACTGTTGTCCTACTGCAATCATTGTCTTCTCCATTAAATAAGGATATTTAAATTTGCTATTTCAAATAGTCATTTTTGTTTATAACTATTGGCATTAATTTTTGCCAGAACACCGATGGTATCGCATGCGTCGTCATTTCGCAGGAGGCGCGTTACCATCGGCATCTGTATGCCATTGTTTTTTATACTTATTTCTAATTACAACTAATTCTTAATCAGCCTGCTTGCGTAAAAAAGCTGGAATATCGTAATAATCAGCACCCTTATCCATCATTGCTTGTGCTTCAGGTGAACTATTTGCGCCCAAACGTGGCTCATTTGATTCACGATTGCTGCGAAACACCTTTGGCACATCATATTTTGCGTAATCACTGGCCGACCCCATTGGCATCGCTGGCTCAGTTGCACCCATAACGCTGACATTGCTGGCTGTATTTGCCATGGCAACAGTCGCAGATGCACTTTGCGGAGCAAAAGAGCTTAAATTAGCCATCATTGGAGCGCCATCATAAGTTCCAGTTGCTTGCGTGTTACGCCAAATAACTTCAGGCTGCTTTTCTTTGCGCTTGCCACCATTCAAACCAGTAGCAACCACTGTGACACGCAATGCATCACCCAAACTTTCATCGTAGACCGTACCAAAGATCACAGTTGCATCTTCAGCAGCATAGCCACGAATCGCACCCATCACTTCACGAGTCTCTGACAACTTCAATGAGCGACTTGCTGTGATGTTTACCAACACACCACGTGCGCCTGACAAATCAACACCTTCAAGCAATGGTGATGCAACAGCTGCTTCAGCAGCTAAGCGAGCACGATCCATGCCAGAAACAGTGGCTGTTCCCATCATGGCTTTACCTTGTTCACTCATCACTGTTTTAACGTCTTCAAAGTCAACGTTGATCAAGCCTTGCTCGTTGATGATTTCAGCAATACCAGCAACCGCGTTATGCAATACATCATCTGCGCAACCAAAGGCCTTGTCCATCTCAGCATCTTCACCCATGACTTCAAATAGTTTTTCATTAAGAACAACAATTAATGAATCTACATAGTTTTCAATTTCATGAGCACCAGCTTCAGCCACTTTGCCACGCTTAGCACCTTCAAAATCAAATGGCTTACTGATCACGCCAACTGTCAAGATACCCATCTCTTTGGCAACTTGGGCGACGATTGGACCTGCGCCCGTACCTGTACCACCACCCATACCAGCAGTGATAAATACCATGTGAGCACCTTGCAATGCATCAGCAATACGTGCCTTGGCTTCAATCGCAGAAGATGCGCCCACTTCTGGTTTAGCACCAGCACCTAAACCTGTTGCGCCCAACTGAATATTGACACTGGCTTTAGAACGTTGAAGGGCACCTGCATCTGTGTTCATGCAAATGAACTCAACACCTTGTACACCGCGACGAATCATGTGCTGCACAGCATTACCGCCTGCACCGCCCACACCGACCACCTTGATAATGGTCTTACCCGCCGGTTCTGCATCTAACATTTCAAATTCCATACTACCTCCTTATTACTACGGTTGACGACGACAAAAATAAAACTAAAAATCTTTTAATGCTTCTAAATTCTTAAAAATTTCCCATGAACCATTCGCGCATGCGCGCCACGACATGTTGTATGGTTCCAGATTGAGCAATTCGGCGACCACGCACCAACTGCACACGCCCCTCCATTAACAAACCCAAGCCTGTTGAATAACGTGGACTTCTTAAAATTTCACTCAAATGTCCTTTGTACTCAGGGAAACCAACGCGGGCTGGTTTAGCAAAAACCTCTTCTGCTAACTCAACCACTCCTGGCATCAAAGACGTGCCCCCAGTCAAAACAACTCCTGAAGAGACCAAATCTTCCATCCCTGATTCACGCACCACTTGACGAACCAAACTCAACAACTCTTCAACGCGTGGCTCAATCACGGCTGCTAATGCTTGGCGTGACATCGAGCGGGCTTCACGATCACCAACACCCGGAACTTCAATGGTTTCATTCGGATTAGCCATGCTTTGACGAGCAATGCCAAAATGAATTTTGAGATCCTCTGCATCAATGGTCGGAGTGCGCAATGCCATGGCAATGTCATTGGTGATTTGATCACCAGCAATTGGAATCACTGCGGTGTGACGGATGGCGCCCTGGCTAAAAATAGCAATATCAGTTGTACCGCCACCAATATCGACCAACACCACACCCAATTCTTTTTCATCTTCAGTTAAGACAGCCACGCTTGACGCCAAAGGTTGCAAAATCAGATCATTCACTTCTAAGCCACAACGGCGCACGCATTTCACAATGTTCTGCGCAGCACTCACGGCACCAGTCACAATGTGTACTTTGACCTCGAGACGAATACCGCTCATACCAATCGGTTCACGCACATCTTCTTGTCCATCTATGATGAATTCTTGAGTGAGGATGTGAAGAATTTGTTGATCCGTCGGAATGTTGATCGCCTTGGCAGTCTCAATCACTCGCTCAACATCACCAGCTGATACTTCTTTGTCACGGATGGCAACCATGCCCGTTGAATTAAAGCTGTGAATGTGGTTACCAGCAATGCCTGTGAATACTTGAGCAATGCGACGATCAGCCATCACTTCAGCTTCTTCAAGCGCTTTTTGAATTGACTGAACAGTCGCTTCAATATTGACGACCACGCCCTTTTTTAAACCCTTAGAGCTAACTTGACCCAAACCCACGACATTGAACTGGCCATCAGGATTTAATTCCGCCACCAAAGCAACCACTTTGGACGTGCCAATATCCAAGCCAACAATTAAATCTTTAGTGTCTTTGCTGATAACGCTCACAGTTTTTTTCCTATATTGATGGCATAGCCATTGGCATAACGAAGATCAATTGAATTCACTCGCTGACCCCATTTCTCTTGAACCTGTGGCCAACTTTTAATCAAACGTTCAACACTCACTTGAATTTGTTTTGAATCACGCTCATCAAGCTCTCGACCTAATTCAATGTTCAAGTCATTACTTAACTTCACCCTCCAGGCATAGCGGGAAGAAAGCTCGATGTTTTTGACACTTGCTTGCCATGGCTCAAACCAAAGATTCAACTGTTGGTATTTTCTAAAGACATCTTTGTTACTACCTTCAGGACCACTGAATCTCAACAATGAAGATCCAGCTTCTGCTTCAGCCATATTTGCCACAAATACTTCACCATAGGTATTGATCAATCTTGGCGTTTCACCAGCCCAGACTCCTAATGCTTGATGCTCTTCGATGGCCACCACAATGCCGTTTGGCCATTCACGACGAACACTTGCGCGACGAACCCAAGGCATGGTTTCAAAAGCTTGTCTGGCTTGATCTAGGCGAATGGTGAAAAAATTTCCCTTCACTTGGTCTAAAGCGCGAGTTTTGATCGTTGGCAAATTGACATGCTTGAGCTCACGACCATCCAATGATTCAACGGTCAAGTGATTCAAGGTGAATGCTGGTTTTTGCCCCAACCAAAATAGAAGCCAGCCACACGACACCAATAAGGCAATCAACAGCAATGTATTAGCCATCACACGCATGATCTTCGCGTGGTTCCAGATCGGGCCAAACACAGTGGCACTCACAGAACTTAAGAAACCGAAGAAGATGCGCAAGAATTTCATGAATGAACACCTGCCTTGCTCAATAACCACAACACCAAATCAGCGTATTCAACCCCAGCCGCTTTTGCAGCCATGGGCACCAATGAGTGACCTGTCATACCAGGCGCGGTATTCATTTCTAGCAAATAAGGCTGATTGGTTGTGCGATCAATCATCACATCTGCGCGACCCCAACCTTTACAGCCCAATGCACGGTAGGCACTCAAGGCAAGTTCTTGCACTTTTTCTTCAAGTGCTAGGTCCAATCCTGTTGGACATAAATATTTGGTATCGTCTGAGAAATATTTATTGTGATAATCGTAATTAGAATCTGGTGCCACGATTCTGATGACAGGTAATGCACGTGCACTCTCACCATCACCCACGATCGGACAAGTTAACTCTTCACCGATGATGCATTGCTCAGCCATCACATCACGATCAAGCGTGGCTGCCAATGCATAGGCTGCTGGTAAATCTTCAAGCTTTGTGACCTTGCTTAAACCAAGCGATGAACCCTCTCTAGCAGGCTTAACAATGATCGGCAAACCAAGATCATTCATAATTTTTTGCCAATCACTGTTGGCATTCAACATCGCAAACCGAGGTGTGGCCAAATTAAAACTCGACCATAAACGCTTCGTGGCTTGTTTATCAATCGCCAACGCAGAAGCCAAAACGCCACT
>JAGVCB010000038.1 GCA_020059445.1 Polynucleobacter sp.
CTAAAAAACTGTTTCACAAAATCCTCTCGAGCAAACGTTCAATGCGCTTTTCAATGCGTTCAACATCATCGCGCAAACGTCTAATTTCATCCTTATGGCGCACTAATTCTTCTCTTTTAACAAGTATTGGTTTTTCGTGAATAAGATATTCTAAAACGCTAGTGCCAACATCCTGAAGTACATTTTGTCCATATTGCTTACTTTGCTGGGCTGCCTGCATGATTATGTGGGCCATAGGATCGCCAACAAGCTTAGATAAATCCTCCTCAGCTTCCCAGCGCAGCTGGCCTGCCAAGGTAGAAACAACCTGAGCCAGATCCACATCGCCCGATACTTTTACGTGCTTAACGGCGGCATCTTTACCACCGGCAATATAAGCATTAAAAACTTCCGGACCAATCGTTAACGTGACATTTGGCTCACTGCTTGACTTATCTGCCAAAGTAAAGAGTCCCTGATCAGTAACGACCAAGGACATTTCAACCACTGGCAAAACCAATTTAATCGTTTTATCTTTTTGCTTTCGCAAAAGATCACTGGCCCAAGATTCTTGGGCCAGTAAATAATTTAAAGCATGTACGATCGTTTTCAGATCAGACCAACTGTTGAATACCAGCTAACACCCAACCACCCTGACCATTAACAGGCTTAGTCAAATTCCAGACCTCAACGAAAGATTCAGCTGAGCCATCCGCTTGCTCACGAATCATTCCTGAGAAACGAACGCTGGCCAAATAAACATCTTGCAATGATTCAACACCTAACAAATCAGCTTCAATCGTTAAGACCTCGGTACGATTTTGCTCAGTTGCACGAGCTTGAAGATCTTGATTAAGTTCTGCAAACATTTCTGGAGTTGCGAACTCTCTTAACTTCTCTAAGTCGCCACGATCCCAAGCTTCTTGTAAATGCACAAAGTGTTTTTTGGCATTTAACAAGAAAGACTCTTGGTCAAAGTCCTTGATCGCAATCTCTGAAGCAGCTGCTTGAACAGCAGGCGCAGCTGATGGTGAGCCTACATTCACTGGCTCTTGACGATCAAATCGCTGTTGGTTATCCCATGGTGCTCCACCAGCAGGACTGGCTTTGTAAGTTGCTTGGCCATTGTTGGCAAAACGTCTAAACAACCAAAGACCGATCATCGCGACAGCCGCAATCATTAAAAAGCCCATCAAAAACGATGCTGCTGCTTCACCTAAACCAAAATGTGACAACAACCAACCAAGACCCAAACCAGCAGCTAAGCCACCAAGAATGCCGCCCATACCAAAACCTTTTTTAGGCTGTGCTGCAGTGGGTGCGGCAGCTGGCTTAGCAGCAGTGGCAGAAGCCGCTGCAGGTGCTTGAGCTGGCTGAGCAGGTGCTGCCTGTTGCTTTTGGATAATACTTTGAGATTGCTTACCCATGCTTCTAGATCCACCCATGCGCTTAGCTTCAGCATCAAATGATGCGCCCAGCAACACAAAAGAAGAAAGAACCAAATAAACAAAGCTTTTCTTTAACATCTTTAACCTCTCAAAAATTCAATGAGTATCAGTATTTATAACCAATATGCAACGCAACAATACCACCAGTGAGCGAGTGATATTCAACCTTATCAAATCCCACACTTTCCATCATGGTTTTTAACGTTTCTTGATCCGGATGCATCCGAATTGATTCTGCAAGATAACGGTAGCTCTCTGAGTCTCCAGCAACCTTCTCGCCAAGCCATGGAAGTATCTTGAATGAATAAGCATCATAAATTGGCTTAAGAGCATCAACTGGTTTAGAAAACTCCAAAACCATGGCTTTGCCACCTGGCTTGATCACTCTCAACATTTCTTTCAGAGCAACTTCTTTGTGCGTCATATTTCGAAGACCAAATGCAACAGTGGTCAAATCAAAATAATTGTTTGGAAATGGTATTTGCTCAGCATCCACTTGAACGCATGGCAAATAGTACCCTTTATCAATTAATCGATTTCGACCAAAGCCCAGCATTGAGGCATTGATATCGGTTAACCAAACCTGGCCACCAGTTTCACGCTCAAGGCCAACAGATTTTGCAAAACTCAAAGATAAGTCGCCTGTACCACCAGCAATATCTAAAACCTTTTGACCAGGCTTCACAGCAGCCTTGCTGATTGTGAAATGCTTCCATAAACGGTGCATGCCACCCGACATCAAATCGTTCATGATGTCGTACTTATTAGCTACAGAATGAAATACCTCGGCAACCTTGCTTGCCTTTTCAGCTTCATCAACTGTTTTATAACCAAAATGTGTTTGCGCCATAAAATTAACGCCCTCAAGAGCGTGGTTCATCCTTAACCATTGGAACATCACGACTTGCACCAGCTTGCTCCACACGATCTAAATAGTCTTGCCACATCTCTTCTTGATGGATACACATGTCATAAAGGTAGTCCCAGCTGAAAATGCCTGAGTCATGTCCATCAGAAAACACTGGCTTGATAGCGTAATGACCAACTTGCTCAATGGTGTTGATCAAGACTTCACGCTTGCCAGTCTGTAAAGTTTCTTGACCAACGCCATGGCCTCTGACTTCGGCAGACGGTGACCAAACCCTTAAAAACTCAAACGGCAACTGGTAAGTTTTATTTTCATAAGCCAACTCTAAAACTTTGGATTGCTGATGAACAATGATGTTCTGAGGCAAGGGTGCTTTTTCTGTTGCACTCATGATTACACCAATACTCGTTCAATACCACCTGAATTGGCGCTCTTCACATAATCAGCCATCCAGTTTTCACCCAACAGATGATTGGCCATTTCAACCACGATGTAATCAGCTTTTGTACCAGAGTCCTCATCGAATCTTGATAAACCCTGCAAACAAGATGGGCAGCTGGTCAATATCTTCACCTGACCATCAAAGCCATCCTGCAAATCACCAGCGCCTTTTTTCATTTCAATTTCTTTGCGGAAACGAACCTGTGAAGAAATATCAGGACGAGTGACTGCCAAGGTTCCAGATTCGCCACAGCAGCGCTCATTCTTAGCAATGGTTGTACCATCTTCAGTCGTAACCAAGCTATTCACTGTCTTCAACGGGTCCTGCAACTTCATAGGGCTATGACATGGGTCGTGATACATGTATCTCACTCCCTTGGCACCTTCTAACTTGATACCCTTCTCCAATAAGAACTCATGGATGTCAATGATTCTGCAGCCAGGGAAAATCTTTTCAAACTCATAGCCAGCTAACTGGTCGTAACAAGTGCCACAAGAAACAACAACTGTTTTGATGTCCAGGTAATTAAGTGTATTGGCCATGCGATGGAAAAGTACGCGGTTATCAGTGATGATCTTGTCAGCTTTATCAAAGTCACCAGAACCTTTTTGCGGGTAACCGCAACACAAATAACCTGGCGGCAATACGGTTTGAACTTCCGCGTGCCATAACATCGCTTGCGTAGCCAAACCTACTTGAGAAAACAATCTTTCAGATCCGCATCCAGGGAAATAGAACACCGCTTCCGTATCGACAGAAGTTGTTTGTGGATTTCTGATAATAGGCACCACATCAGAATCCTCAATATCCAATAAAGCCCTAGCAGTCTTCTTCGGCAAGTTACCAGGCATCTTTTTATTGATGAAGTGAATCACTTGCTCTTGGATTGGTGGCTTGGTCACAGTTGAGCGTGGCTTGGCTGTTTGCGCCTTGGCAAACTTCTTCAGCAAATCATGCGCCAAACGTTGCGCCTTATAACCCCAATCAATCATCAACTTTCTGGTCAATTGAATTGTTTCAGGATTAGTCGCATTCAAGAAGAACATCGCCGCCATTGCGCCTGGATTGAATTTCTTCTGTCCCATTTTGCGCAATAAATTACGCATATTCATGGTGACATCACCAAAGTCAATCTTTACTGGACATGGGGTCAAACACTTATGACAAACCGTGCAGTGCGCAGCAACATCGTCAAAGGCTTCCCAATGTTTTACTGAAACACCGCGTCTTGTTTGCTCTTCGTACAAGAAGGCCTCAACCAACAACGATGTGGCCAAAATTTTGTTACGTGGGCTGTACAACAAGTTAGCGCGTGGCACGTGCGTAGCGCAAACTGGCTTGCATTTGCCACAACGCAAGCAGTCTTTGATGCTTGTTGCAATGGCACCGATATCACTTTGCTGCATGATGAGAGAC
>JAGVCB010000123.1 GCA_020059445.1 Polynucleobacter sp.
ACGCCTAACAGGTGTGTTTGGAGAGCGTTGGTTTGGTATTGATCCGATCGCATCGGGTGCATTTGGTATTCCTGCTAGCTTCTTGGCCGCATTCTTGGTTTCATACCTCACCAAAGAAAATCCACCTGTGATCAATCGCTTGGTGGACTACCTGCGCGAATCTCGATCCTCTGTTTAAGCAGGCTTATTTTTTAGGAAATAACTTGAGCCAGCCATCTGTGCCAAGCTTTTCCATGGTTTGCATATTGCTTTCAAAAATAGCTTCGGCTTCTGGGAATGCTTTGACTGCCTCATCAATACTGTCTTCACGGATCAAGTGCAAGGTTGGATAGGGCGAGCGATTGGTGAAGTTTGTCACATCATCAATCTCAGTTCCAGCGAATTGGTATTGCGGATGAAAACTCGCAATCTGTAATTCACCATCCAAATCTAAGTCTTCTAGTAGTTGATCTGCCAATTCTAAAAAATCGTTGTAATCAAGGAAGTCACCCAATACCCCTGGATGAATCAACAAAGTGGTGTCTGTCTTTTCACGAGACACTTCGGCTAAAAACTCTAACTCTTGAGCCAGGTCTTCAAGTAATTGCTCTACCGATGAGGCTTCACTCACCACATACTTGATTTGTTCTTTGACATGGACAGCTTTGGCAAAAGGGCAGAGGTTCAAACCAATCACGGCCTTGATCAGCCAATCCTGAGTTTCTTGAATAATGTTGCTGGCATTTGAGGACATAGTTTCCAATTTCTTTGACAGATTGTGTATCGTATAGCCTTATGATTCGTATTACAGAACTGCGTTTGCCCATTGAGCATGCTCCAGAGGAGCTTGAAGCTGCTATCTTAAAGTGTTTGGGCATTTCATCTGAGGATTTAGTTAATTTTATAGTTTTCAAGCGCAGTTATGATGCGAGAAAAAATATTGCTTTGGCTTTCATTTACACCATTGATGTATCGGTGAAAAATGAAGAAGCCATTCTGGCTGAATTCGGGCACGATCAACATGTGAGACCATCTCCTGACACCAGTTATCACTTCGTGGCTCATGCAAATAATCAGTCTGGTATGCGATTATCAGACAGACCGATTGTGATTGGTTTTGGCCCATGCGGAATTTTTGCTGCTTTGGTTTTGGCCCAAATGGGTTTCAAACCAATAGTTTTGGAGCGAGGCAAGCAAGTCAGAGAGCGTACTCAAGACACCTGGGGTTTGTGGCGCAAGAATGTTCTAAACCCAGAGTCTAATGTGCAGTTTGGTGAGGGTGGTGCAGGCACTTTCTCAGACGGCAAGCTCTACAGTCAAATCAAAGACCCTAAGTTCTACGGGCGCAAAGTCATTCAAGAATTCATCAAGGCAGGCGCCCCTGAAGAAATTGCCTATGTGGCAAAGCCACATATTGGTACTTTTCGTTTGGTGGGTGTGGTTGAAAAGATGCGCCAAGAAATCATCAGCCTTGGTGGCGAAGTTCGTTTTCAGCAAAAAGTCACTGGCTTTGAAATCAAAGGTGGTGAGATTGTAGGTGTGCAACTTGAGAGCGGTGAAAAATTAGCCACTCATCATGTCATCATTGCACTGGGCCACAGTGCCAGAGATACCTTCAAGGCATTACACGAGGCTGGTGTTTATATTGAACCAAAACCATTCTCAGTTGGCTTTAGGATCGAGCACCCACAATCATTGATTGATCGAGCCAGACTTGGACCGCATGCCGGTAACCCTTTGATTGGAGCGGCTGATTACAAGTTGGTGCACCATGCCAAAAACGGTCGTGCTGTTTATAGCTTTTGTATGTGCCCCGGGGGAACTGTGGTGGCTGCGACTTCAGAAGAGAATCGAGTGGTCACCAATGGCATGAGTCAGTACTCTCGCAATGAGCGCAACGCAAACGCGGGCATTGTGGTCAACGTTGATCCAAAGGATTATGGTGGCAGTGCTGAGAACCCATTGGCAGGTATTGATTTTCAACGAGCGCTTGAGTCCAAGGCTTTTGAACTGGGTGGGAGAAACTACGAAGCGCCTGGGCAATTGGTTGGAGACTTTATTGCCGGGCAAACTTCCACAGAATTTGGCAAAGTGATTCCATCGTATAAGCCCGGAGTTCACCTGACTGATTTGGCGCAAGCGCTGCCTGATTTTGTGATTGAAGCTATGAGAGAGGCTCTACCTGCATTTGATAAAAAGATCAAAGGCTTTGCCATGCATGATGCTGTTTTAACTGGAGTGGAAACCCGAACTTCCTCTCCATTAAGAATCACCAGAGGTAATAATTATCAAAGCTTGAACATCAAGGGTTTATATCCCGCAGGTGAAGGCGCTGGTTATGCCGGCGGCATTTTATCCGCTGGTGTCGATGGCATTAAAGTGGCTGAGGCTTTGGCGCTTGACATGATTAAATCCCAGTTAAGTTAACTCAAATAAAACAAAATCCCAACTAAGCAACTTATTTGGATTTAAACTTTCTCTTGCGAAGTTTGTTCAGCGCATAAATACCATAGGCAATGATCGGGGCTGATGCGCCACCGATGAGTTCAGCTGGAATCATCCAGCCCAACTCTTTGACGCCTTTGGCCATGTAAATGATCAAGCTCACAGCATAGTAAGTTAATACTAAAACTGATAAACCTTCTACAGTTTCTTGAAGACGCAGTTGAATTTTCGCGCGACGATCCATGCTCGCCAATAACTCTTGGGTTTGGCCCTCATTTACAAACTCAATGCGAGTTCTCAAAATTTGTGTGGTGCGTGAGATTCGATCAGATAACTCACGCAAGCGACGTTGTGTCCATGAGCAAGTGCTCATCGCTGGAGCAAAACGACGCTCCATGAACTCGGACAAGGTTTGAACGCCCGGTAGAGGGGTTTCAGTCAATTCTTCAAGGTTCTTAGCTGCTAATTGGCTATAAGCTTCAGCCGCAGTAAAACGAAGACCGTGTTCAGAAATCCAGTCCTCAATTTTGGATGCCAAGCCAGAGATTCGCTCTAAGAACTCGCCATCTTGGTGGGGGGTGACAACTCCCTGGCCCTGTGCCATTGAAATTTGTTTTGATAGTTCTGATAGCTCTGCTTCAGCATTGCGTAAAGGACCCGATAGACCTTTTGCTACCGGAAACGCCAGCATAGAGGCCATGCGATAAATTTCAACTTCAGTGATTCGACGTGCGACTCGTCCAGCTTGACGAGAGCCCATGCCAGCATGAGGCACCAAATACGAAATGTAGCCATCTTGATTAATCTGTAAATCGGTCCACAGTTGAGCTTTTTTGTTGCTCAAGATGGTGCTGCCGATCAAAGTATTTCCTGAGAACAAATGAGCAACTTCATCAGCAGCTGAGAATAATGAGCGATCTTCAAAGGCAATATCAATTGCAGAAATTCGTAGACCTCCTGCCTCATGCATTGGTTTGATATTTAATTTGATCAATAAATCATTTACCTCATTTTCAACAGCGGGGCGAGTTTTGATGGGTGATTCAATAATCAAATCTTTTTGTTGAACAATCGCTGAGATGGACGAGAACTCACCATGCAATTCCCATTTGATGATGATGCGCTCTGGTGCTGGCCTTAATTCAATGATACGAAACGTTTGCCCATGATTTGGATCGATGGGCTGCTTCGTTTGTTCGCTGATGGCATTAACCCAATCAAGCTGTTGCTGGCGATCAGTGCCCTTGAGTAAAAATGCTTGGTTTAGGATTCGATCTCTTGGCCACAGAGCAACAGGCGGTCTCGCGTGCACCTCTTCATGAAGAACGGTTCTTAGTGGGTGATCGTATGGGCGCATACCAGAGCTCTTTGTGATTAGTTGGATGGGATAATACTATCACTCATGCATTAGTTATATTCTTTTGGTAACCGTCATAGAGATTAATCTTAAATAAGCAATCAATGATTGGCAGACTTTCCCGCTGCTCTGGCATTGGCTTTTAATCCGCCCTTGGTTTTCCATTCCTCAAAGCCACCTTGAAGAATGCGCAAGTTATCGTAACCAGCCATTCGAAGAGCAAAGCCAGCCTGAGCAGATAAGCTGCCTGTATTGCAATAAATTAGAACAGGTTTGTTCTTCGGAATATCTTGACGCTTGTTAAGCACTTGGCGCCATTCAATGTTCACTGCACCTGGAATGTGGCTTTTATCAAATTGAGCTTTATCTCTCGCATCAATGATGAACATTTTTTTGTATTCTTCTTCAGGGATTTGCTCAGCAAAAATAACGCCACCGCCGTAATCAACAAAATCTAGATAACCAGCCATTTCATCAATCACGATGGCTTTGTTATCAGCTAAGGCATAAGAGGTGTTGAAAGCTAATAGTAGGGCTAATAAATATTTACTCATGATTTATGTCGTCAGAATGTTATTTGATGAATGGGGTTATAGATTTGAGTTAAGTTTAGCTAATTTCAAAGTTAGAATAAAAAAATGGCTGGTTTAAAACCAGCCATCTCCATGGGAATAGCCTAGCTAATTACTTAGCGCCATCCAGAATCCATTGAACAACTTTCTTTGCATCAGCTTCGCTGATTGCAGCATTGCCTGGCATTGGAATTGGACCCCAAACACCAGAACCACCAACCTTAACTTTTTTGGCTAATTTTTCAACAGCACCAGCTTGACCTTTGTACTTTGCAGCGATGTCTTTGTAAGAAGGACCAACTACTTTTTTCTCTACAGCGTGGCAACCCATACAAGCATTTTTGCTGGCGATTTCTTTAGATGCAAATGCTGGTGCAGACACCATCAATGCAGATACTACTAATGCGCTAATCAATTTCATGTGTTCTCTCCAATTGGTTACAAAACAACCTCACCCATGTGAAGTATAAAAAGTTTGCTTCAAATAGTTAAGGGGGTATTAATACTTAGTAGTTAGTAAACTTCACTAAGTAACTATCACCTAGTTACTTATTTTAGCTAAACATTTTACTTTTCGCTTAATTAATTAAATTGATATTTATCAATACTATTTTGGGGGATTTCGGGGTGTCGAAAGAAAATGATTTAAGTCATTCGAAAGTGGGATAAGAACAGTATGATGGCCAACATCAATCCATGATTGTCAGGAATTCAAAATGAATATAAATCGTGTACCAAGCGTCTTTTTAGCTATTGTGGGTCTTTTTGGAGCCACTGGGGTCGCTGCAGGAGCTTATGGCGCACATGCTTTATCCCAACAATTGAGCCCTTATTTATTGAATGTATTCCAAACCGCTGTTTTATATCAATTAATTCACACAGTGGCACTCTTAGGCATGGTGGCCTTATTAAGCCAATCAATTACTTCAAAGGCTTTATTGATCTCCGCCAGCTTGATGGTTGTTGGAACTATCTTGTTTTCCGGTAGCTTGTATTTATTAACCCTCAGCTCCTTGCGGGTTGGGTTAATCACTCCATTAGGTGGCTTCTTACTGATTTCAGCCTGGGGCACCTTGCTGATTGCCGCAGTCACATACAAGAAAAAATAAAGTATTTATTGCATGACTCAAGATAGGTCAGGGTGATTCAAATTCACCCAAGAATTTCAGGGAAATTAAGTTTTTTAGACGATTTACCTAAATCAATAATTTATGCTAGATTAGAACTATGAGAGTTGCTACTAAAGGTCGTTACGCGGTTATCGCCATGGTTGACTTAGCGAATTACTTCGCAAGTGATCAGCCGAGCCAAACTTTGGCTTCGATTAGTTCAAGACAAAATGTCTCTTTGAGCTACCTAGAGCAATTGTTCGCTAAGTTGCGCCAAGCTGGCTTGGTTGACAGCATGAGAGGCCCGGGCGGTGGATACACTCTTGCCAGAACTCCTAATGAAATTTCTGTTGGTCAAATCATCATGGCTGTGGACGGCATCATGCCTGAACAACAAGATCAGCAATTGGCTTGCCATGCTCTGTGGGACACCTTGCATCAAGAGATGTTGGGTTACATGAACTCTGTGACTTTGTTATCTTTGCTAGATCCTGAGACGGCCAAGAAAATTGCTGCTGGTGTTAAGTCTGGCAAAAAGCAATTTGAGCAAACACCGAGCACTCAGCCCAAGAAAAAAACAAGTAAAACATCTCAGGGATCAGCGAAACCTCTTACTAAAGTTAAAAAGACTCCAGTGGTGAGTTCTGTTTTTAACTGGGGTCAGTATCTATTGAAGCAAAAGAAAACCATCTAAGCTCTCAGGCCCAGGTGAGCTGCCATCAGCAAGCTTTTTTAATTCTGTGTAACATCAACAAAGATTACCCTAAGGTGTTATGAGAGATATCGAAGTCAAAATTGCGTGGCAAGGTCAAAGTAACTGTCAGTCATGTTCTATCAGAAGTTCAGTGCTTTTTTCTGAACTCAATGAAGAAGATTTCTCGAAAATTCATGCACCAATCGACGACCTTCATTTTGAGTCCGGTGCAACAATCTATGCCCAGGGAGAACATGGGCAAAATCTTTATACCTTGCGCGAGGGCTTTGTTAAGTTATTGCACTTGAATGAAGACGGCACAGAGCGAATTGTGCGCTTGATCAAGCACGGGGATTTATTTGGTATGGAAGCGCTCTTGGGGTCTGCCCATGAGAGTTCTGCGATTGCCCTGGGTCGCGTTTATCTTTGCCGCTTGCCCGCATCAATGATTGTGACGCTTGGTGAAGAGTCTCCGCGCTTACATCGTCAAATGATGAAAAAATGGGGTGAAGCACTTTCTCAATCAGAGACTTGGTTTTCTCAAATGAACACTGGGCGTGCTGATTTACGCATTGCCAGATTTCTTTTGGCGCTTGCTAAAGAGCATGAAGGAGTCATCAAGGCCCCATTATTCAAGCGTGAAGACATGGGTTTGATGATGGATATCAAGCTTGAAACCGTGAGTCGTTCATTAGCCAGCTTGAGTGAAATGAACATGGTGACTGATGTGGGTCGATCATTTGTCACGATTCCAGACTTGGAGAAACTCAAAAAGTTTTGCCAGCAAGGTTTGTAGATTTTAATTACTCAAGACCCGTGTCAACGTGGAAGCCTTTTCTCAAAAAAGCTTGTTATTTACTTTCTTGAGAAAATCAAACAAACAAACAACAACATAAAACTTATTTCAAATGCATCTCCAAAATACGTGCCACATGCAAAGCTTCTCTGTCAGCACCATCTTTGATTTGATGACGGCAGCTTGATCCATCAGCTAGAACAATGGCATTAGGGGCTTGGCGAATCGCAGGGAGTAATTGCATCTCTGCCATTTGTAATGACACTTGATGGTGTTCACTCTCATAACCGAAGCTGCCCGCCATGCCGCAGCATGAAGACTCAATCAGCTGTGGCTGAGCTTCTGGAATCATTTTCAGCAAAGTGATGATTGGCTTGACGGCATCAAATGATTTTTGATGGCAGTGGCCATGCAATAAGATTTGTTGATCACAAGCCTTCAGTTTTGGATTAAAGCGGCCAGCGCGTGCCTCTGCCACTAAAAACTCTTCAAAAGTCTGACTGCCTTTGGCCAAAGTCTTTGCTGAATCACCCAAGCCCATCACCAAGAACTCATCGCGCAATGTCAAGATACAAGAAGGCTCTAAACCAATGATTGGAATATTCTTTTCTGTGTAGCGCGTGAAAGCGTCTAATAGTTCTTGTGCACTGGCACGAGCTTCGTTCACCATGCCGCTTGCTAAATATGTTCTACCGCAGCAATAGTGACCTTGTTTCTTCTGTGGAATATGAACGGTATAG
>JAGVCB010000216.1 GCA_020059445.1 Polynucleobacter sp.
AGAATCAAAGAACTTTGGGTTTTTCAACAATTCGCACGACATATCGGGTCAGAGACCAATAAACTATTGAATCTCAAGCTCGTTTGTTCGCAAGTATGGAGTTTAAAAATGGCTATTCTTACAGCTGATAAAGCCGTTATTGTTAAAGATAACGCACGTGCAGCAAATGACACAGGCAGTCCTGAAGTTCAAGTTGCTTTGTTAACTGCTCGCATTAATGATTTAACACCTCACTTCAAAGCAAATGCTAAAGATCATCACAGCCGTCGTGGTTTGTTGAAGATGGTTAGCCGTCGCCGTCGTTTGCTCGACTATTTGAAGTCAAAAGATTTTGATCGTTATCGCGCTTTGATTGAAAAGCTCGGTCTACGTAAGTAATTCCGACAATGCCTGCCTCAGTTTGACTTAGGCAGGCATTATCGTTTTGAGCGGTCGGTGGCTGCTCGTAGTACAGGACCCGTGTCATTCCAAAGACAGGTTAACTCTTCTCTCTAAGCCTTTCTTTGGAATGGCATCCTTACTCCGCATAGCCCCTCATTGCTCCAGTGCTGCCATGGCGCTGATTTTCTATGGCAAATGTTGATTGGAGATATACATAAATGACGATGTTTAATAAAGTAGTAAAAAGTTTTCAATGGGGTTCACACACTGTTCGTATGGAAACTGGTGAGATCGCTCGCCAAGCAGGTGGTGCAGTTTTAGTGGATGTGGATGACACAGTGATTTTGGCCACAGTGGTTGGTGCAAAAAATGCCAAGCCAGGTCAAAACTTCTTCCCCCTCACAGTTGATTATTTAGAGAAGACATACGCTGCCGGTAAGATCCCTGGCGGTTTTTTCCGTCGTGAAGGTCGTCCTTCTGAAGGCGAAACGCTGATTTCTCGTTTGATCGATCGCCCATTGCGTCCTTTGTTCCCGGAAGGTTTCTTGAACGAAGTGCAAGTGGTGATTCACGTGGTATCGATCAACCCTGACGTACCTGCAGACATCCCTGCATTGATTGGTGCTTCAGCAGCTTTGGCTGTTTCTGGCATTCCATTCAATGGTCCAGTGGGCGCTGCTCGCGTTGGTTACAAAGATGGTCAATACATGTTGAACCCAACACGCACTGAGCAAGCTACTAGCCAATTAGATTTGATCGTTGCTGGCACTCAATCTGCTGTGTTGATGGTTGAATCTGAGGCGTATCAGTTGTCTGAAGAGATCATGTTGGGCGCGGTTGTTTATGGTCATGAGCAAATGCAAACAGCGATCAATGCGATCAATGATTTAGTGCGCGAGGGTGGCAAGCCTGAGTGGGATTGGCAAGCAGCTCCTAAGAATGAGCCAATGATTGCTAAGGTCACTGCATTGGCTGAAGCTGGTTTGCGTGAAGCGTATCAAATTCGTCAAAAGCAAGCTCGTTCAACTAAGTTGAAAGAAGTGACAAAAGATGTGATGGCAAAGTTAGCTGAAGATGGTGAATTTGATGAGGTTGAAGCTAACAACATCATGTTTGATATCGAAGCGAAGATTGTTCGTGGTCAAGTATTAAATGGTGAGCCACGCATCGACGGTCGTGATACACGCACCGTTCGTCCAATTGAAATTCGTACGGGCGTGTTGCCACGCACTCACGGTTCTGCATTGTTCACACGTGGTGAGACACAAGGTTTGGTGGTTGCAACTTTAGGTACTGCGCGCGATGAGCAAGTCATTGATGCTTTAGAAGGTGAGCAACGTGATCGTTTCATGTTCCACTACAACATGCCTCCGTTTGCCACTGGCGAAACAGGTCGTGTAGGAAGTCCAAAGCGTCGCGAAATCGGTCACGGTCGTTTAGCTAAGCGTGCCTTGATTCCAGTTTTGCCAAGCGCAGAAGAGTTTGCCTACAGCTTGCGTGTTGTTTCAGAAATCACTGAGTCAAATGGTTCGTCATCAATGGCTTCTGTTTGCGGCGGCTGTTTAGCGATGATGGATGCTGGTGTTCCTGTTAAGGCCCACGTGGCTGGAGTAGCGATGGGCTTGATTTTGGATGGCAATCGTTTCGCTGTTTTGACAGATATCTTGGGTGATGAAGATCACTTAGGCGACATGGACTTCAAGGTGGCTGGTACATCAAACGGTATCACTGCATTGCAGATGGATATCAAAGTACAAGGCATTACCAAAGAGATTATGCAAGTTGCTTTGGCTCAGGCCAAAGAAGGCCGCTTACACATTTTGAGTAAGATGCAAGAATCAATGAGCGGTGTGCGCACTGAGTTGTCTGAGCACGCTCCACGCATGGTGACAATTAAGATTCATCCAGACAAGATCCGTGAGGTGATCGGCAAGGGTGGCGCAACTATCCAGGCTTTGACAAAAGAAACTGGTACTAGCATTGATATCACTGATGATGGTCTTGTGACCATTGCTTCTACAAGTGCTGAAGGCATGGAAGAAGCGAAGCGTCGTATCGAAGGCATCACTGCTGAAGCTGAAGTAGGCAAGATCTACGAAGGCCCAGTGGTTAAGTTGTTAGAGTTTGGCGCCTTGATCAACATTCTTCCAGGTAAAGATGGTTTGTTACATATTTCAGAAATTGCTAATGAGCGTGTGAAAGATGTGAAAGATTATTTGCAAGAAGGTCAAGTTGTGCGTGTGAAGTTATTGGCTGCTGATGAGCGTGGACGTTTGCGTTTGTCATTGAAGGCTGCGTGTGCTGATGAAGGAACAAGCATTGCTCCTTTGAATGGTGCTGCACCTCAAGCTGATGCTGCACCTGCAGACCAAGCTGAGCAACAACAGCAATAAGCCTCAAAGTAAGCGAGCTAAAACGGCATGCGTGCTGTTGAAATCAGCCAATACGGTGCTCCTGAAGTTCTGAAGCCTGTGACAAGACCTGAATTGGTCTTGCCACAAGCTGGCTCTGGTGAAGTATTGATCAGGGTCAGGGCTGCAGGGGTTAACCGTCCTGACATTTTGCAACGTCAAGGCTTCTATCCTGTCCCTCCTGGTGGAACAGATTTGCCTGGTTTGGAATTCGCAGGTGAAATCATCGGTGGTGACATTGCACACCCTGATAATTTTTTTAGTTTTGAGGTGGGTAGTCGGGTTTGTGCCTTGGTGGTTGGTGGTGCGTATGCGGAGTATTGCATTGCTCCATTGGCGCAATGTTTGCCTGTGCCCAAAGGTTTGTCAGATGTTGAGGCTGCAAGTATTCCGGAAACATTTTTTACCGTCTGGAGCAACGTTTTTGATCGCGGTCGTTTGGGTTTAGATGGCCGAGGCAAAGAAACATTGTTGGTGCATGGGGGTAGCAGCGGTATTGGTGTAACAGCCATTCAGTTGGCAAC
>JAGVCB010000170.1 GCA_020059445.1 Polynucleobacter sp.
ATCATTCACACACGCTCTGCCTCTGAAGACACTATCAAGATTTTGAAAGAAGAGGGTGCCAGTCAGGTAGCAGGGGTGATGCATTGTTTCACCGAGAGCTGGGAAGTTGCACAAGCAGCTATGGAGCTTGGTTTTTACATCTCATTCTCAGGAATCGTCACTTTTAAGAGTGCCAAAGATCTTCAAGAAACATGCAAACAAGTTCCTTTAGAGAGAATCTTGATTGAAACAGATTCTCCTTATTTAGCTCCGATACCGCACAGAGGTAAAACCAATGAACCAGCTTGGGTTTCTCATGTGGCTGAGTTCGTGGCGAACCTGAAGGGCGTCTCTGTTGAAGAATTAGCAAGAGTCACCACCCATAACTTCAAAACACTCTTTAAAGCCCCTATTTAAACTTACTGAATAACTGCCTGTATAAACGGTCTGAACCTAAATTAAAGTTAAACCTGAATGTATAAAAATATTGCAAGATGCTGTTTTATATCGGTAATTTCATTGGCCGGTTCATTGACTAGTTCAGTGGCGATTGCGCAAACCCCAGGGTCTGTATTGCCACAAGCTCAGCAATACCAAGTTGATAGCTTTTTGCGCGATGTGAAGTTCAATGATGCTAAATCAGTCAAAAAAGCCCTGGCCAGCGGCATGAGCCCAAATGCCATGGATGACAAAGGTAACTCAGCATTGACCATTGCCATCACTGAAAAGTCTTTTGATGTGGCCAAATTACTCATTGATACGCCATCCATTGACCTAGAAAGACCTAATTTAGCCGGTGAAACACCAGTAATGCTGGCTGCTTTCACAGGATCTGAGGAATTGGTCCGATATTTGGTTGAAAAACGCCAAGTTGAGATCAATAAGCCTGGTTGGTCAGCTTTGCATTACGCAGCCACCAGTGGACACTTAAAGATCGCGGCTTACTTACTGGATAAGAACGCTTATGTAGACCCAGAAAGCCCAAATGGCACAACTGCAATGATGATGGCAGCCCGTGGTGGCCACATTGAAGTGGTGAAGTTATTGCTTGAGCGTGATGCTGATTTATCTAAGATCAATAACGTTAATATGACAGCCATTGATTTTGCTGAACAGCACAACCAAACTGAAATTGCTGCAGGGCTTAAGTCCAGATGGCTAAAGCTCTACAAGAAGCCATATAAGTCTAAAGTCAAATAGGTCCTAATTTGATGATTTTTGCTGTTTAGGGCACACGTGTTGGTCTTGTCGTTTATTCGCATAATCATTATTATGTTAAATAAGAAATATGAGTCAGAATAAAAGATGAGCAAATACCAAGAAATCTACGAAGAAGCTCACTATCTGGTCCTACTCCCCGGCGACTCAGGTACCGATAATGAAGTGTCGTTTAGGATCAATCAGGAAAATCCACAGATAGATATGCTGATGGAACAGCATAGAAAACAGACGGCTTGTTTCATCACGGCTTGCAATCCAAAGGGCGAGCGTATCAATGACAAAGAGAATCTAATGCGGATGCAAGAGTTAGAAAGCATCGTTCAACAAAAGCAACTGCCCTATTACTTTGGTCAAGGCGGAGATTCAAAGGGCGCTTGGATTGAAAAGAGTCTTCTGATTGTTGGCATTGATAGAGCGGAAGCTGATCAATTAGCCCATCAATATGAGCAAAATGCTGTTGTTTGGTTTGAACTGGGTAGCGCTCCACAATTGCGCTGGTATATTGAATGACAAACTTAAATGAAACTTCATTGAGCTTAAGTGAAATAAAGCACCAAATAAAACATTGAGACGGAGTAATAAAGATCATGCAATTACTACACACCATGCTTCGCGTTGGCGATCTACAAAGATCAATCAAGTTCTACACAGAAGTGATGGGCATGAACTTATTGAGAACCACTGAGCGCCCTGGCATGGATTATTCATTGGCATTTGTAGGCTACGAGCAAGGCAATATTTCAGGACATGCTGAAATCGAATTGACCTACAACCATGGCGTGAGTAGCTATAAGATGGGTACTGCTTATGGTCATATTGCCATTGGCGTTAGAGATATCTATAAAACCTGTGAAGACATCAAAGTCGCTGGCGGCAATATCACGCGTGAAGCTGGACCAGTCAAAGGTGGCAATACTTTGATCGCCTTTATTCAGGACCCAGATGGCTATAAGATTGAATTGATCCAGCGCTGAGCTAGACGATCGACTGCATCAGCAAACGGCGCGTTTAATCTCTTTTTCTTTCTCTTTGCGAGCAAACTCTTCTTCAGGAGTTTCTGCAATCAAGTCGGTCACAACTTCTTCCATCCTAATATTGTCTCTAGGACATATTGGTGCGCCCATGCTGGCCCACTTCTTTAGCAAACTGACCTCGTAACCACACTGCCCGCATTTGGCTTTGGCCTTCTGGGTGTTATTGGCTCTTGGTGGCGGAAAGACAATTGCTTTGTGTGGGTACTCCCCTAGTCTTTCTGCAATCATCATCAAGCGTACAGTCAGTTCTTCGGTTGCATGAGCACTTCTGGCAGGACCTTCAAGGCCCACGCAATGCGCGATTTCTTTAAAGTCTTCTCCGTGACCACTGTGACAATCATCCACCGCATGACAAAGCTCATGAACCAAAGTATCAAGCACCTCCACAGGATCCTCTAGCTTGGGTGAAACAAAAATCTCATTGACCATGTCACCTGAGCGCTCTTTGGGCCAACATTGGCCAAGCGTGGTCCTCGGGCTGCTGGAAGCTGGCCAACCACAAGACACTTTGACTGGTGGGATTGCAAAACCAGCTTTTGAAAAGATTGGCTCTAGGGAATGAACGGCAGCTTGAAGCCAAGATTCACGGGTTGTATGAGATTGAGCTATATTCGTGGACATGTTTTTAAAAAAATTATCTATTTATCTGCTTGTATCAATGGCCATCACAGCCTGCGATCGAAATGATTACATTACGTGGCACTGCAAAAAAGACCCGAGTAATTCAGATGAAAAACCACTCACGATGATTTTAGAAGGTTCATCGATGAAGCTAAATCAACTGAGCTACAACTTCTGCGGCAGTTTAGGTCCGATCAGTTATTTTGATCTAAACTGCTCAGGTAAAGCCGAACTATCTGCTATCAGTTTTATTCCTAAAACTGGTGCTTGGACCAAAGGAAATGAAATCCTCCAATGCCAAGCGTTATAAATACGGCAGTGAAATATAGAATCCAATGACAAACTCAAACAATCCTGATTTAAACCCTGCTACCCCCTTGGCAATCAATCCAGATAACTTGGACTCCCCATGCATTGGCATTTGCTCAACTTTGTTTGACGAAGTCTGCCAAGGTTGCGGTAGAACGGCTCTAGAAGTTTGTAACTGGGTGTTCATGACTCCAGAAGAGAAGCAGGTCACTTGGACACGCATCACTCATGAAGCCACTGCTATGCGCTTTGTCAGAAAAGGTTAACCTTCTTTAAACTTAGTTAACCCTCAATCGATTGGCTCGCTAGGTACTCTTCATAAGAGCCCTCGAAGTCTGCCACGGTTCCATCAGTTCTGATTTCTAAGATTCTTGTTGCCAAACCCGTGATGAATTCACGGTCATGCGAAACAAATATCACTGTGCCATCATACTTTTCTAAAGATGTCTGCAAGCTTTCAATTGATTCCATGTCCATGTGGTTGGTTGGCTCATCCATCGCTAAGATGTTGTGCTTCTGAAGCATGAGTTTGCCCCAGATCATGCGACCTTTTTCACCACCAGAAATCACGCGAACAGACTTACCAATATCATTGCCTGAGAAAAGCAAGCGGCCTAATGTGCCTCTGATGATTTGATCATCATCACCTGGCTTACCCCACTGCCCCATCCACTCCAACAACGTCATGTCTTGTGGGAAACACTCGCTGGTATCTTGAGGCATATAGCCTACATCAGCATTTTCTGACCACTTAACAGTACCAGCATCAACTGCAATACCACCAAACTTTTCACTCAGAATTGACTTCAATAAAGTTGTTTTACCAGCACCGTTTTCACCGATGATCGCAACTTTTTCACCTGGACGGATCATCAACTTGAAGTTTTTAAAGATGTTGCGCTCATAAGTTTTGCTGAGAGCATCACACTCAACTACGATGTTATGAAGCTTCTTTTCAAATTCAAAACGGATGAATGGATTCTGACGAGATGATGGCTTGATTTCAGCCACTTCGATTTTCTCTAACTGACGTTGACGTGA
>JAGVCB010000150.1 GCA_020059445.1 Polynucleobacter sp.
CTAACCATGGCATCGCAATGCTTCTTGCATAGAACAATGCCGAAAAGAAAGCACCAAAAAACATGATTTCTGAGAAGATGAACCAAGCCATAGACCATCTATAAGAAACGTCTACGTTCACGCTGTTCATGCCACTCTCAGCTTCACCAATCGCATCACCAAACCATAAATATAAAGATGTAATGGTCCAAACAATACCAGCCAAACAAAGGAACATACCGAGTGTGTTGCCATTAACCCACATCGATGCACCTGCACCAAAACCAAGTAAACCAATACTCGTGACGATTGGATGGCGTGTTGGAGCCGGTACATAGTAATACGGGGCTTTAGTAACACTGGAAGACATACTCTCTCTCCTAAAAAATCAATTTGACACAACTGCTTTGACAATGAACAACAGTATTGTCATAAAAATAACTGCGCCCAAAACACCAGCAAGCACAATATGAACAAAAGTCACAGATGCCATATCAGCATCCTGACCAGACCTCTTGCGTACTCCTAAAAACCCCCATAAAACTGCTCTCATGGAGATTAAAAACATCATGATGGAACTTCTTTTTTGATTTTCCATCTTAGATCTTTGACGGCTTTTTATTGTGCTCGCCAGTGATCACTTTCTGACCAGCACCCACCTCGAAGAACGTGTATGACAAAGTTATATTTGTAATGCCCTTAGGCAAAGCCGGATCAATGATAAAGACCACAGGCATTTCTCTTGACTCATTAGGCTTTAAAGTTTGCTCGTCAAAACAAAAGCATTCCAACTTGGTGAAGTGCTCAGTTGCTTGCATCGGCGCATAACTAGGAATGGCCTGTGCTGAAACATTTCTACCTTGAGTATTCACAACCTCGTAGACAACTTGCATCATTTCACCTGGATGCACCTGCATTGAGTTTTTTACTGAGCGGAATCTGAAAGGCCCTTGAGTGTTTGAATCAAACTCTACTGTGATCAAACGACTCGTATCAACTTGAGTATTTTTATCAGCGGCACCAACGGCACGTGTACCGTAATTATTTTTACTGGTCACCACATTGATACCGGTGACTTCGCACAATACTCGATACATAGGAATCAAGGCGTAGCCGAAAGCAAACATGGCAGTGCTAATCACTACAAGCTTGATCAGCATCTGACGATTGTACCGGGCTAGATTAAATGCCATGATCAACCAAACATTATTTTCTTAGCAACAATTCCCACAAAGAAGGCAATTGCAACCGTTAGCAACACAAGACCCAAGCGGCGATTATTCGCGCTTGGATTTTGTGTCTTTTGATTTGGTGTTGTCATTTAAAAGTCCGTTTAAGGATATTACTTAACTGTTGGAGGAGTTTCAAATGTGTGGAACGGTGCTGGAGAAGGAATTGTCCACTCCAAACCATTCGCACCATCCCATGGCTTGTCAGCAGCTTTTTGACCACCACGGTATGTTGGCAACACCACAAACAATATGAAATAAATCTGCATCAAGCCAAAGCCTAAGGAGCCAATAGAAGCGATCGCATTGAAGTCAGCAAACTGAATTGGATAGTCTGCATAACGACGTGGCATACCAGCAAGACCCAAGAAATGCATTGGGAAGAAAGTGATGTTGAAGAAAATCATTGAGCCCCAGAAGTGAACTTTGCCACGGAACTCATTCACCATGTGACCAGTCCACTTTGGCGCCCAGTAATAGAAGCCTGCAAACAATGCAAACAAAGAACCGGCTACTAAAACATAGTGGAAGTGAGCCACAACATAGTATGTGTCTTGAACCAAGATATCAATCGGCGCAACCGCCAAAATCAAGCCTGTAAAACCACCCATGGTGAACACGAAGATGAAGCCGATTGACCACAACATTGGAGTTTCAAATGTCATTGAACCCTTCCACATTGTTGCAATCCAGTTAAAGATTTTTACGCCCGTTGGAACAGCAATCAACATGGTTGCGTACATGAAGAACAACTGACCTGTCACAGGCATACCTGTTGCAAACATGTGGTGCGCCCAAACGATGAATGACAAAATTGCGATTGATGCAGTTGCATAAACCATTGAGCTATAACCGAACAATGTTTTACGAGAAAACGTTGGAATCACTTCACTGATGATGCCGAACGCAGGCAAGATCATGATGTAAACCTCTGGATGACCGAAGAACCAGAAAATATGTTGATACATCACTGGGTCACCACCACCAGCTGCTGAGAAGAAGCTGGTACCAAAGTGACGGTCTGTAAGAACCATGGTTATCGCTCCAGCCAAAACTGGCATAACAGCGATCAAAAGGTAAGCAGTGATCAACCACGTCCAGCAGAACATTGGCATCTTCATCAAAGTCATGCCAGGAGCGCGCATGTTCAAAATTGTAACGATGATGTTAATCGAACCCATGATGGATGAAGCGCCCATCAAGTGAATTGCAAAAATCGCCATGTCCATGCCTGGACCCATTTGCACTGATAGGGGTGCATACAGAGTCCAACCAGCAGCAGTTGCGCCACCAGGAACTAAGAATGAAGTCAAAAGCAACAATGCTGCAACAGGCATGATCCAGAAGCTGAAGTTATTCATACGAGCAAATGCCATGTCAGAGGCACCCACTTGCAAAGGAATCATGTAGTTTGCGAAGCCCACGAAGGCTGGCATGATCGCGCCAAAAACCATCACCAGGCCGTGCATGGTTGTGAGCTGGTTGAATAGCTCAGGACGAATGTACTGCAAGCCTGGCTGGAATAGCTCTAGGCGAATACCCAGAGCCATGATACCGCCGGCGATCAAACTAAAGAATGAAAATAACAGATACAGAGTACCGATGTCTTTATGGTTAGTGGCGTATAACCAACGTCTCCAGCCATGAGGATGATCGTGTGCGTGATCGTCGTGATGATCGTGTGCGTGACTTACTGTGCTCATAGTAGCTCCAATTACCTATCTAATTTAATTATTTTGCCGCACGCGCTGCAGTGAAGTCTTTAGGCTGGATCAATTCACCAGTCTTATTACCCCAAGCATTGCGTGTGTATGTCATAACAGCTGCCAACTCAACATCATTCAGTTGAGTCCACTTTGGCATTGCGCCCTTACCTTGCAACAACATCTTGTACTGAGCTTCCTTGGCTCCTAAAACGACCTTTGATCCATCTAGGCCAGGAAATGCACCAGCGCCTTTACCGTTAGGCATATGACATGCCGCACAGTTAGATGCGTAAACTTTTTCGCCACGGACTTTCAATTCATCCATCGTGAAAGTTTTGCTAGGATCATCTGCTAAAGAAGCCATCTGCTTTTTCTTGTCGGCAACCCATGTGGTGTATTCAGCATCAGTCACCACTTTTACTGCGATTGGCATGAATGCATGCTCTTTACCGCAAAGCTCAGAACACTGACCGTAGAAAGTACCTAACTTTTCTGCTCTGAACCAAGTGTCGCGGACGAAACCAGGAATCACATCTTGCTTAACGCCAAATGCAGGAATAGTCCATGAGTGAATCACGTCATTAGCAGTTGTGACCATGCGGATTTTTTTACCCACAGGCACCACCATCTCGTTATCAACCTCAACTAGGTATGTTGTTGATTTTTCAGCTTGGTTGTTAATTTGCTCACGAGGTGTTGTCAACGTTTGTAAGAATGAAATGCCTTCGCCTTCACCCTTGATGTA
>JAGVCB010000147.1 GCA_020059445.1 Polynucleobacter sp.
GCTCATCAAAGGATAAGGCGGCTTAGGATTATTCAGGCCTGCAGCAAATGGATTGGGCATGGTGACTGGGGCAGCTCCAGCCTCATGTCTCTCTGATTGTTTTTTCTCTGATTGTCTTTTCTCTGACTGTCTTTTCTCTGATTCCCCCACATCAGAATTTAGACTTTTTTCTGAGCTAATATCTTGGCTTTCTTGAGAGGTGGAGGCTTTTGAAACGATATTGATGTTGTTTGAAGAGGAATGGTCAATGAGAGAAGCCATCATGATCTGAGCGCCATATTCACTGCGTGTATTAAAAGAGAATAGTCCAAACAAAATGATCGCCACATGAACTACAGTGACCAGCAATGCAATGAATGTATGAGATTGATTGGCTTTAGTGAATATCAAAGACATGATCTTGTTCAGTTTGCGTAAGTGCACCTTAGATTTACTGGGATCAACAGATCTTTTCTTCCTGGTCGAGTCAATCTTTCCAAATCAATCTCATACAAGCCCTCCAGCTCTCTTTGAGGTGCGGGATGGGATGGCAGGTCTGCCATGATCTTGCCGTCTTTTATTAAGATCAGACGTTCAAAATGCTCAATGGCTTGTTGGATGTCATGCAAGATAGCAACGAGGGCCAAAGATCGATCTTGGCAGAATTTCAAAATAGCCAACAGTAGTTCAATTTGTAATCCAGGATCCAAAGCTGCCAGCGGCTCATCAATCAGTAGGATGCCGTCATGCTGATCCCATAATTGGGCAAATATTCTGGCTAAGTGCACTCTGGCTTTTTCTCCTCCAGAAAGTGTTTGATAGGAGCGCTCCAAAAGATGTTCTGCTCGCGCAGCCCTTGCTGACTCTCTGATAATTTGAACCAGCTCAGGATCATGCTCCCTCGACACTCTTCCTAAACTGATGATCAGCTGAACGCTCAAATTAAATGCAGTCTCATGCTGTTGGGGTAAGAATGCTCTTTTATGAGATAGTTCTTGCACACTCATTTGTCTGATTGGTTTTGATAAAAACTCCATATATCCAAAATACTCATGTAATCCAGACATGATTTGCAATAAAGTTGATTTACCAGCGCCGCTTGGGCCCAATATCGCGATGCGCTCATTACTTTTGATATCAATTGAGAAGGGCCCCAACATATTTGTGCGATCTTGGGCATTGTTATTTTTTACCCTGACACTTTTTAAACTGACATCTTTTAAAGATAAAAGAATGTTTGTTTGGTGCATTAGATCAACCCCCTTCTTTGCTTTGCTAAAAGACTTAAGAAAAATGGCGCACCTAGCAGAGCTGTGAATATCCCTACCGGTATTTCTGCAGGAATAGCCACCGTTCTGGCCAAGGTGTCTGCCAATAGCAGCAACAAACTACCGAGCAACATTGATAGTGGTAATACTTGGCGATGATCAGGCCCAATAATAGCCCTGGCTATGTGAGGTGCAATCAAGCTGATGAATCCAATCATCCCGCACCATGCCACTGCACAAGCACTCAAGATGGCTACCATCAGAATCATGTGATGACGTAATTGCTTTAGGTTGATGCCGACCTGAGCTGCCGCAGCCTCACCCAATGACAAAGCATTGATTTGTGGTGTTAATCTTTGTGAGCTTAAAAATACAAGCACCAGCACTAATATCATCAATGACAGAATCATCCAATTAGCTCCTGCCAATGAGCCCATGGTCCAAAAAGACAGATTTCTTAATTGTTCATCATTGGCAAGGTAAGTTGATAATCCGATAAACGCTGCAACCAAGGCATTGATAGCAATACCGGCGAGTAATAATCCCATCACCGATCCTGGCGTTAACCACCTTGCAAGGCGATCTAATAGAAAGCAAATACCCAGAGCCCCGAAGAAGGCTGCACCAGGCAAGACCCAGACACGCAAATCCTCAGGGATTGCCCAAGCCCAACTACCAGAAAACACAATGACACCTGCTGCAGCTGCAGCAGCCCCACTGCTCACCCCCAATAAGCCAGGATCTGCCAATGGATTACGAAATAATCCCTGTGTTAAGGCTCCTGCTAAACCAAGACTTGCGCCAACGGCAATCGCAAACAAAATTCTGGGTAAGCGTACTTGCCACAAAATATAGTTCTCTACGAGCTCATCACGGGCCGATAAACTTTGTAGATAAGTGATTTCAACAGGCCCAAGGGTGCTAGCCAATAAAACCATAATGATCAGCACGATCAGAGCAATGGCATGCATCAATGTAGTTTGATGGTTCATCACTTGATGTTGTGGATTTCTTTAGCGAGTGAATAAAGCATGCTGGGCAAACGTGGGCCAAAGCCTAAAAGATGATTCGCCTCACGAGAATAAATCTGTCGATATCTGGCAGCCGGGGTTTGCATCACACCGGGAAGGCGCAAGATCTCCTTCATCCCACCTTGAGCTTGCAGACCTTGGTCTGTTAATAGAATGATGTCTGCTTGTGTGGCAATCACACTCTCAGGAGTGAGTGGCTTATAGCCATTGACTGTCTTGAATGCATTATCAAGATGTAAATAGTTCATGATGGCATGAGCACTCGTGCCTTGACCTGCCACCATGATTTGATGTGGACTGTGCGCCATGATAAACATGGCTTTTAGTGTTTTGTTTGGTCTTTCGTTTTGCGTGAGATATTCATTTTTACCAATATTTGTGTGATTGATGTCTTGTTGGTATCGCTGCCACTCATGATTGATTTCTTTGATTAGCTTCTCTGCTTGCCCTTCTGCCGCCAATAAGAAACCAATGGCCCTGATTCGGTCAATCAAGCCCTCATAACGATGGTCTGCCTTTAATGTCTTGACTTGAACCCCTGCATGGCTGATTTGACGCAAAACTTGTGGAGGCCCTGCATCTTCGGTGACCAACAGGAGTTGTGGTCGCATACTCAATACACCCTCCAAAGAGAGAGTTCTCGCATACCCCACATTGGGGAGTCTTTTTGTGGCCATGGGGAACGTAGATGTGGTGTCAATGGCGATCAAATGCTCTTGAAGATTCAAGGCATAAATGATTTCCGTCAAAGATCCACCCACACAAACCAAACGCTTCAATGGAGTTTTACTTGGTTTGGCCCAACTTGATTTTGCAAATAGCCAACCACCGATAGCAGTCGCAGCCGCAACCTTGGCAACTGGAGCACATATATTTTGAAGTAGTTGTCGGCGACCAAGAATCATTGGATGCATAGCTCCTCCTTATCCAGAAACTCTTGAATCATTTCACGCCAAGTACCTAACTCAGGATTACCAGGTTTTCTTTCGCCAAAAAACATGGCGATCGCTTGCCCTTTACCATCAAATAATTCCAAGGAAGTGACAATGCCATCATCTGTGGGTTTTCTGACAACCCATGTGTCGTATATATTATCTTCACGCAAATGAAGATTGAAGCTTTTATCCAAGATATTGAGCCAGGGATCCATCATCACAACCCTTGATATGGGGCCCGTGTGTATTTGTATGACCCCTCGATTGGCCACAAACACCATGATGGGAATACGCCTAACGGCCACTTTTCGCAATAACTGCCTCGTGAACTGAAGCGGCACTCTTTGAGCATGGCCTTCAGGAGCAAAGCGCAAAGCTTGGATTCTGCTGAGCTTATATTGTTGGATCAAGTCATAGAACTGATGGGTGTCAGACATGCCTAACCAATCTTTCTGAAAGCCCAATAGATCAATATTGACATCAATCACAGGATAATTTTTGAGTTGTGATGCTTGTATCTCAATCGTGGGGCTTTGATCCTTGGATTGGTATTTTTCTATGATGTTGTCATAGGCATAAATATTACTATTCTCTGTGATGATGATCTTATGCAATGCATTTCCCTGATAATCAAAGAACTGCAGACTGCGTTGACAATCGAAGAGTTTATTTTCAATGACAGCAAAACCATGAGCCCACTCTTTGTAGAAAATTCTCAAATCAATTTCCTTACCTAAGAGAAGGTCAAGGTTTTTACCGGTGGGTTGTGAGTACTGCCCCACCTTCTCGTGCACACAGAATTCATTTCTGGTGAGTGCCATGACCTCACCCAAAGTATGAATCTCAGCAATGATTGAGGCCCAATCAGAATCTAAGCGGACGGCCCTTAACTTGATGTCTTTGTTAGCAGGATCAATGCCTAAATGAGCCACCAACAATTCAGCCTCAGAGATGCCCATGGAATGAGCCACATCTCTGTGTCTTACTTTATTTTTGAAACGCTGATTGATAAACCCCTGCTGAATTTCTTGAATAGATAAAGTCATATATTTCCATGATTGAAATTACTGGCTGGCTAGATCTATCTTGAAAATCTTGGCTTGCTACGAATATTGGTTTTGTTATTACTGTTCGCTTTATTTTTTACTTTTTGTCTTTTATTGTTATTTACATGAACTCATAGTTCATGCTGACAAAGAAGTTTCTGCCTGGTGAGGTGTGATAGTCACTCACAGCAGTACTGCCAGTTTGAGTTAAACCTGATGATGAGATATTGGACCAATCAATGTACTTTTTATCAAATAGATTATTAATGCCAGCGTAGAGATTCAGCTGTTTGTTAGCTTTGTATTGACCACGGGCACTGATGATGGTGTAGGAGCTTGGGGCATAGGTATTGGTCGTTGCACCAGCAATGTCCCCTTGTTTTTTTGCTCCCACGTATTTAATGGTGGTGGCCGCACCCCAAGCACCCTGGTGATAGTCCCCTGAGAGAATGATTCTTTCAGGTTGTACGGTGTTAATCGGTTGATCTACCCCCGCCAGGGTAGTTTCTGAACCACTGGATCGAACGTATCCAGCCTTGAATAACCATTGAGGGTTATGACGGTACTCAAGTCGTAAATCCATCCCCTGAATACTGGCCTTGGGTGCATTTTGATATTGATAGCATTGCGCGAGTCCACAGGTGGTCATACCACTCGGGCTGGTGGTCGCATTGAAAGTGTACTGGCTGATGAAATCATCATAAGAGTTATCAAAATAGCTGACGGCATATTTCAACTTTTGTACAGATCCTTTGATACCCAACTCTTTGGCTAAAACTCTTTCTGGGTTGAGATTGGGGTTGGGTATGTAGGCATAGCCATGGGCTTGATTGGTGAACGAGGCAGATATTTCTTCTGCTGCCGGAGCTCTGAATCCTTTGCCAATGTTCATGAATGGCATGATTTCTGGCGCTTGAGTCCAAATAGCTCCCAATGATGGTGACCAGGCTTGATCATTTTTATGAATGGCTGATGAACTGATGCTCCAACGGTCAATGCGCATGGCAGGTATTAGATTGAGGTGGCCGATGCTCAAGTCATCTTGCAAATACACACCCACCATGTCTTGCTTGGTTTTGGGTATATAGCTTTCTGGGGTGCTAACGTCACCACTTCTGTTGAGTTCTTGCTTGACCCAAGATTCTGATAGATCCAGCCCATATTTGAACTGATGGGTGATGTTGGTTTCAGCGCTCTTGCCCGTAGAGATGCTTTTAGATCCCTGCAAGTTAAAGCCATAAGCATCATTGATTACTTTGTTATCGCGAGACCTGTTGTAGGTGCTCGGCAAATATCGACTGGTTTGAGATGTGCCTGTTTGCCACACAGATTGATGGGCATTGGTTTTCTGATACCAAAGCTTGCTATCAATCACGTCTGCTAATGGATTAGCCAAATGATATTGATGATCGATGGACAATCTGCTTCTATCAATGTGATCTTGCCCCACATCACTATAGATACCCGCACCGATAC
>JAGVCB010000059.1 GCA_020059445.1 Polynucleobacter sp.
ATGTTTTTTGAAAATGCTGGCAATGGGAGATAACTTTTTGCCTTTGGGTCTCACGATATGCCAACTTGTTTCAATCGGAAAATCGGCGCAGCGCAAAATCGCTACTTCATTCTGAGTGCTGGCTTCGCTCAGCGAATACTTTGATAAAACTGCCAATCCCAAGCCACCAATCACAGCTTCTTTGATCGCTTCATTGCTGCCAAGTTCTAAGCGCACATCTGGTTTGAACTTCAACTTCTTGAAATGAGCATCAATGGCCATTCGAGTACCAGAACCTTTTTCTCTAAAAATAAATTTCTCATCTTTTAAGCTAGCAAGATCAATCAACTTTTTCTTCGCCAGTGGTGAAGCTTTTGGCGCAACGAGAACCAATGGATTGGGCATGAAGATTTCATCTTCAATATCCAAATTCAGAGGTGGTTGAGACATGATGTAAAGATCATCCAAGTTTTCTTCTAAGCGCTTGACCACGCCATCACGATTTAAAACCTCTAAAGCAATATCAAGGTCAGGGTACTTTGCACAAAATGTTCCGAGCAGTCGAGGGATGAAGTATTTGGCAGTACTGACGACAGCTACTTTTAGTTTGCCTCTGGTGAAGCCCTTCAAACCATCTGCTTGTTGTTCAAAGTTTTCCCATTCGCCCATCATGGCTCGAGCGCAACGGGCTAACTCATGACCCATTTCAGTCAAATAGACCTTTCTGGAGACAACCTCATACAAAGGTAGACCCACGGCTTCTGTGATTTCTTTAAGTTGCATGGAAGCAGTGGGTTGGGTGACATGCAGAACTCTGGCTGCTGCACTGACACTGCCAGTGTCGGCAAGGGCTAAGAAAAGGCGCAATTGTCTGAATGTGATGTTCATGGATTTTGGCGCTTCAAATTGGTCATAGTTTTTATCTATGTATTTATATCATAAATAAGATTTTACTTTATGTATTGGTATTTTTATCATAGTTACAAAGGAAAAATCATGACCAATCTGCTCGACCCGTCCATTCTGTTTTTTATTTTTGGCATCTTTGCTGGCTTGGTGCGTTCCAATTTAGAAATTCCTCAGCAAATATCTCGTTTCTTATCACTTTACTTGCTCATGGCATTGGGATTGAAGGGCGGCTTTGCTCTCAATCAATCTGGTTTCACCCCAGAGATTGCTATCAGTCTTGGACTGGCAATCTGTCTTGCGATTGTTGTTCCACTGGTGGGCTACAACTTACTCAAACAAAAGTTGGATAAATTAGATGCAGCTGCAATTGCAGCAGCTTATGGTTCTGTGAGTGCGGTGACCTTCATCACGGCGACCCAAGTGCTTGATCAAAATGGGATTACTTATGGAGGTCACATGGCAGCAGCCATGGCCTTGATGGAGTCACCGGCGATCATCATTGCGATCGTCTTGGCCAACAGAATTCGCCTACAGCGCTCAGGTGACAAAACAGGGCACACACCGATTGGAAAAATTCTTCATGAATCATTCACCGATGGCGGTCAATTATTGTTGCTGGGATCTTTGATGGTCGGCATCATTTCTGGGGATGCTGGACTCAAGGTCATGGCTCCATTTTCAATCGATTTGTTCAAAGGATTGTTGGCATTCTTCCTGCTCGACATGGGCTTGGTTGCTGCCAGAAGTATTGGGGAACTAAAAGGTAAACCGCCGATCACCTTCATGTACGGTTTAATTGCACCACCGCTTCATGCGATGGCAGCCTTGTGCCTATCTTTGTTGTTCAATGTTGCGCTTGGAGATACAGTCTTGTTGATGATTCTCGCAGCCAGCGCTTCATACATTGCTGTGCCGGCAGTCTTGCGTCATGCAATGCCCGAGGTTAATCCTGCTCTATACATGGGCACTTCATTGGGCATCACATTCCCCTTGAACATCATCGTGGGGATACCGGCTTATATTTGGATTGCCAGTTACTTTGTGAAGTAAAAAATAAATTGATGAGGTTTATTCAACTTCAGCAATTAATTCAATTTCAACGCAAGCGCCCAAAGGTATCTGTGCCACACCAAAGGCGCTGCGTGCATGCTTACCAGCTTCACCGAATACTTCAAACAATAATTCAGAGCAACCGTTTGTCACCAAATGATGCTCTGTGTATGTTTCTGTTGAATTAACCAAACTCATCACTTTGACGATGCGCTTCACACGATCCAAATCACCAAGATGAGCTTGCATGGTGGCCATTAAATCAATCGCAATACTGCGCGCCGCCAATTTACCTTCCTCTGTGCTCATGGTTAAACCTAATTTACCCATCAAAGGCTTGCCATCTTTTTTAGCAATATGACCTGAGAGAAATAGGGTGTTACCAGTTTGTGCTGACATCACATAAGCAGCGGCTGGAGCACCAGCAGTCGGTAGTTCAATTTGAAGTTCTTTTAAGCGTTGTGCGATCGTCGACATCAAGGTTCTCCTAAATAATGCTTCATTGTATTGCGATGCCAAGGCAGTGACTTAGCAAAACTGATATTTCATGAATTTTGTAGTTGATTCAGGAAATGTTGACCTTAGAACCATGTTTTCTTGGGAAA
>JAGVCB010000166.1 GCA_020059445.1 Polynucleobacter sp.
CCATAATTTCCCACTTCAACTTCTTCAATTGGTTGAACATGACGACCTTCAACAGCTTTTTTGATAAGCTCTTTCAGTTGTTCATCATTGCTGACATGAGTGCCTTCGTTCACTGTTTTATGGGCATTGGGGCTGAGAACACCAATAACATCATAAGCACAAACGCGAGCTTTGGTCAGTTCACCTTTAGGAACAGCAATGAAGTCTTCTGGATTGACCAGAACAATCAAGGTAGCTGTTCCAGAGAAACTTTTCATATATCCGAGATTGGCTACATGAAGACCAGTCGAACAAGAATTGTGACGACTGGAATCAACCAGATCAATTTTCATGATGACTCGTGATCCAACACGTTGATTCACTTTGCCAGTGTGACAATCTGCATAGAATCCAGTTTCAGTGCCATTTTTCACACGTTTGTATGCAATGATTCGACCATCATTGGTGAGAGGCATTTCAGACTGTTTGATGAACTGCATCAGGTCTTCGCCTGAATGTTTGCGAGCATCAAGAACAGGAGCCAAACGTTTCAAGAAATTTGCAACTGAAGGTGATTTTTCTTGAGCAGCACGTTTGATATGTCCTGTCAGGTTTTCAACATCAGGGATAGGAATTTTTTTTTCCCCAACAGTGACTTCAACAGCCACTTTACGAGGATAGAAAATACCTTGAACTTCTCGTCCATCAATGACTTGAGTGACGACAATTCCTTCACCTTCAAAATCAGAAGATATAATTGAAGCGATTGCTTGAAATTGAGACAAGTCAATTTCAACTGCATTTTTGCCAGAAAGTTGTGGAGCCAAAAATTCAGAAATTTTGGCAGTGTCGTATTCACTATCGTTTTTGATTTCGATGATTTCTCCATGGATGGTGAAAAGTGATATTTTATCACTTGAGACCAACATAGAGATGATTTGTTTTTTCATATTGTCCATTTGGATTCCTTCAACTGAAGAGTTTCATTGCTGCAATGATCTTATCCACCACTTTGTCCTTATCATCTGAACCAGCAGAAGACCAAAGAGAAGACAAAGCATATGATGTAAACATCTGTAAAGAATTGCACATTTTAACAATGTTTTGTTTTTCTGGATCTGTATCCCAAAGATGTTCGATTCTTTTTTTAACTTTTTCATTAAAATTGTAAGAAAAGCACTCGCTTGATTTAATTACTTTAAGGGCTTCACTATCAGCCCAAAAATTAAGATCATTTGGGTCAATAGGTTCCATACCCAATTCAAGTTGAATTAGGGGATGGAATATCATTTCATCAGACAAGTTAGATTTTTTTCTGATAATTTGACCTCGAATAAGATTTCTCATTCTTTCTTCATCAGTAGAAAGTTGGATAAACCAATTTTCAATTTCTTCATGGAAAGGAATCACTCCTTTGGTATGGAGCTTATCTGCACTTTTTTTGTAACCAACCAAAACAGTTTTTGGGTGAATTTTAGTAAACCAAGCAACAAGAGATGGAGCTGGTTTCAAATAACTACATCCATGAATCATGTGTGTAGTGAGGTACAAAAAGTGAGTTGGATTATCTATCAATTCACTTGATTTCCAATCAGCAAACTCTATTGCAAGTTTATTAAAAGTAGATGAAGCTTTCTTAGGTTTGACAACTGCTTTCACAGGTTCATCACCCTCAATAACGATGAATCCCATATGGGTTAGGATCTCCAAAGCTTTCTCATAAGCACCTTGACGTTTATGAACAACATAACCAGGTAGAACACAGGATGTATCATTTTGGTATTCATAAACAGAATTCATAGTTTTTTTATTATTCCTAAATTTTTCAGGAATATGAGTACTGTTTAGAGTTGAAATTGTTTTTGCAATGATGATAGTTTTTTGCATCATCATAAAGTTTAACTTTGTTGAATCTGTTTTGTGATAAACAGCATTTAGATCAACAAGACCATCTTTCCTTTTCAATCTTGGATCATCAGCTTCAAGAGTTCCAACACCCCATTTTGTTTTTTGTTTGTTTGATTTGGAACGTTCTTGAATTACAGTGGTGTATTTGTTTCCAATTGGGAAATGAAGAACTGGGATAAGAGTATCATCATTTGGAAAAGCTTCTTTCATCTTTTTAATGAAAGTCATTTGATCAATTAGAAATCGTGTGTTGTAGATATTAGCCACAAAATTTAAAGCAAGTTTTCTAATTCCTGTTTTGAAAATTGGTTCTTTGAGTAATTTGAATGCAAGATTTTTGTGATCTGGAAATGTTTCAATAAAAGCATGTGCAAAAATAACTTTCCAACTATCAAAACCAACATAGTTTGTGATAGCGCCTGTTTTAACCAAAATTAATTCAACTGCAATTTTCCAAACATTCAAATCAATATTTGATGGTTTATTTTCAATGAGTTTCAGTTTCAAATCTATCAGATCATTATATGAGTTTGTAAATGCAATATCATAAGCATTATAAAATGCAAAATGACCTTGAACACCTTCTTTTTTATGTTTTTCAAATAACGTTTGAAAGAATAGTTTAATCAAAGGATTGAAAGTTTCTTGGAATTTTTCAGTGCAACGTTCAAAAACTGCTTTAACAGTTTCTTTAGATTTTTCTCCCATATTGAGACCTTCTCTATTTGGAAGAGGACTCAAAGAATCTGGTGCAAAACCAACATAAATGTTTTTGTTGTTAGCCAACAAACGAAGGAATGAGTATTCATCTTTGTATTCAGGATTTTCAGGAATCAAATAACGAACACCACCATAAACAGCATAGATGTTTCTTCCTGTTCTTGTTTTTTCAACATGATATGCTCCAGGAGTAACTGATTCAGATTCAATCAATTCAACTGGATCATCCATGTAATGAATGTTTGCTTTGATACCACTCAAAAATAAAACATCTTTGACCAAATCATATGCACGAAATTCAGAATCCTTTTTCAAAGGAACTGTGACCATTAGACCTGTTTCAGTTGTAGGAACACGAACCAAACATGTCATCCCTGGTTTTCCTTCATTGGCTTCAGAAACCCTGGAAATGAGATACATATTTTTTGTCCCACCAAAATGGGAAGTGACTGTGAAAGATTCGGTGTAAGCAAATGGAGATTTGCTTCCTAAACCAAAACCACCTGTCTGATTTTTCAGGTTACGTTTGGTTGAACCACCATACATGCAGTAAATTTGGTGCATGTTGTTATCATTTTCACCTGGTTCAATACCAGGCCCATAATCTCGAACAATGAGACCTGTAGTGTCATTGATGTAGATGTCGATTGGCTTGTCTTGGCAGTTAGCCATACGATGGGCATCCCATGCATTGAACATAATCTCTTGGATCATGGTGCGAAGAGGGTGCTGATAAAATCCAGTTGAAAGCATACTCATGAGCATTGGGTCATCAGTTACACCAAAACTTCTGGTTACAAATGATTGCCCAACAAGGATCTCATTTTGGGTGAATTCTGTGCCATTGATGACTTGCATAGGTCTGTTCCTTTGGTTTTACGATGTAGAGAATTGAAGGCAATCAGTATTCTTTTTGAGAATACTGAAAGCCCCTAGCTCCTATGTTTCACTTCTCTGCGTGATGTCAGGCCCGTTCTTCACATAGGGGAGGAGAATTTCGTTGATGATGAAATCATCAGATCAAAAAGAAAAAGAGGGAACCAAGGTCACTACTCCTTGGTTCCCTCTTACGTCCTATGTCTGTAGTCAGCTTATATCTAGTCCTTTGTGGAAGCCTTGTGAGGATCCTACAGAGGCATTCATGGCTGAGTACATCCTACAGACAGATTCTGTTGTAAACATCTTCAAGCCTAAGGCCCCTGCACCATGATCGGAAAGGGCCTTATCCATCAGGTTTCCGATTTGGTCATAAATTCATTCACGTGCCTTTTTCTCAGAGTCAAATTCAACATTTTCGACTGAATAGAAAATTCGGGTTTGAATTTGCATTTCTTTTCCCCCTTACCAAATGCCGAATTGTGCGCAAAGATTCCGCGCGTCATCATGTGTCATTCTTGCCATTGTCTCGACTCCACCAATTCGACTCCGATTGTTTGACGCGGGCCGAATGTGTCAACAGTTCCAGCGCCGCCGAATTGCAAATAAGCCTTGATTGTCATTTCAGCATTCCTTGCAAATATAGCCGATCAATTCGCCGGTTGCGGTAATTGTCACTTGCCTATCGCTTCCCCTGACTGAAAAGCGATTTGCGCCGGTTGCGTTCCTGAGCCTTACCCGCAAAAGGGGCAAATCGCCCTCAATTTCAACCGGCATAGCCTTGTATTTGTGGCAAGCCGCGATTGTGGATTCAAAGCGGATCATTTCAGCATTCCTTGCCGTAGTGCGATTGCGCCTTGCGCGACATTCAAAAGTTTAGCATGGGTTTGGATCATACATCCGGCGGAGACTGCCATCACCAACTTCAAACCCATGGCTTTCTACCCTTCACTTTCAGATACAGAGATTTTATTTTAGCAAGTTCGGGGTGACGACGTACCCACACTCCAGTATTGGGGTCAAACTCTTCGCGAAAGAACTTGTCCAGCTTTTCGTTGCCAGTTAGAAGCTGAGGATCAATCAGCGCAGCTTCGCCGTCAAAATGAGCATCGGACACCAGAGAGTCTGCTTCAAACTCATAGGCATAAGCCCACAAAGAGAGGCAGATGCGACTCCGCCTCTCTCGCTCTACTTCTGAACTCCAGTTAGTCGAAGAGTGTTTCAAGGCTCACCCATGCGACTGACAGGGCCAGTTCTTCCTGCAAGATATTCGTTTGTCAATTCTTCATAAGACTTCATCACTCACCACCTTTCCACTTGTCTGAAAATTTCCATTTTGACCAAACGGTTCATGGGTTACATGGCGGCGGTAAAACCAAATGCTGCGCATTATTCGTATCCTTTTCCAACAAGTCTTAACTTTGGTTCGATTATGTCTGCTGCGCGCAAAAGCGTTTCAGCCATATCTTTAGGATTAAACGAAAAATCCATGCCCGCCTGAATGGCCAAAGCCATGCTGCGGAGCATAGCGGCGTCAATACGGTCTTGATGCGCGCCTGCCATCACTTACCGCTTTTACTGAATACAAAGCAAATCCACCACGGACCTATTCGAAAATGAAATTGGCGATTCAGAGTAAAATTGATCCGCCAAAAGGAAAATCGCCACTTCCTGTAATTCATAGCCATCACTCGCATTATTCACCGCCTTCCATTATGGATTTGATTGCGTCGGATGCATGGTTTTGGAATCCGTTGAAAACTTCATTCACCGCCGCCAAGCCGCCTCAATACACGCCTGCTCTGTTCCCCAATCTATGACTGAGAAACTCGCTATTAAAATCTCATGCGCTTTTAGGGAAAGCCATTTGCCGTCTAATCCATCATGGAATGTTGCAGTATAAGGGGGCGAAAAGTCCCATAGCTTCAATTCAGGTACAGTCATGGCTTTTGTCCCTCTATCGGCGCGCAATCGTTTCGCCAGTTAATTGCCCAGCCCTTAGCCGCGCAGGCCTTTTCAAGGTCGGCCCCGACCCTTTCTGATTGCACTTGGCAGTATGACAATGGGGTGACCAGCATCGCCAAGGCAAAGCCAGTCGCAAGGGTTTGTTTCCAGTCCATCAC
>JAGVCB010000153.1 GCA_020059445.1 Polynucleobacter sp.
CTGATATTGATAGGCTCTTTGAATCATGGATTCATCAAAAGCAGCGTGAAATGCCAATAAAGGGGCATCACCAACCCAGCACTCGAAGTTACGCAATACCTGCTGAGGGTCTTCGCCCGTCATTTGCGCCTGAGCACCAATGCCATGCAACAAGATATTGTCTTTATCTGAGGCCAAATCTTGCTTCAAAACAGCCTCAAAACTATCAAAAATATCTATTTTTAAGCTTTTATCGTCATTCACATGGATGCACACGGCGGCAATAGCCAACAAACGATCCTGCCTTGGATCTAAACCACTGGTTTCAACATCCAAAACCACCCAGCGATTTTGATTGATGACAGGCGCTCGCCCAAATAAGCGTTTTAACCAGAACATCTTAACGACCGTAATCTAATTCAATGCGCTGCTGTAAATCCCTGGTGGCTCTGAGAGACTCTTTGAGAATTCTTCGATCAATATTATTCAAACTGCTTAATTCGAGCGCATTAAAATTTCCACCAATTGTATGAGAATCAATTTGCACAGACAGACGCAACATTTGCAGAAATTCAAAAGCTGACACCCATGCCAAATATTCACGCTCAGGAATATTCAAAGCGAGGCCCACTGCGATCAATCGGTCCCGGGTATTGGTTTCAGTAATACCATGAGCCAAAGAATAAATGCGTGCAGCATCAACCAAGATGGCAGTGCCATGCAACTTCAGATCAATGCATTCTTTATCTTCGAGCTTGATGGTGTCGATTCCGCCATGCCAACTTATCGGTACTTTTCTGCTCAATGAGTTATCGGCCAGCAACTTAATGAATCGTGGAATGGTTTTGGCTTTTTGAACCACTGTATTTTTCATCTCCACCAGTAAATCAGGATTGCCTGCCACCAAGCGGAAATCAAAATAAATACTTGCGTTCAAAAGATCTTCGGGTGTACCTTTCTCTATCCAGCCAGAGAAGCGCTCTAACCATTCAGACTCACTCAAGCAAATTTTTGGATTGCTCGCCATCACATTGCCTTTGCACAAAGGATAGCCGCAAGCATCCAGGTCTTGATTGACATCCAGTGCAAACTTCAAATACTTATCACGTACCGCCTCTGTGGCCTGCCCAGAAAACACCAAGGCATTGTCTTGATCGGTGGCAATGGTTTGCTCAGAGCGTCCCTCGGATCCCAAAGCTATCCAGGCAAACTCTTTTAAATCCAAACCATGTTTTTTAGCATTGAGCTCAACCAATCTTTCGCAAACCACATCATTCAAATAACTGATCAAGGTCGTCAACTGTCTCGCCTGAACACCTTGACCAATCAAGTTTTTAGCAAACTTCCTGATGTCTCTTGCACAAACAATCATGTCTGATAAATCTGGGGCTGATCGAATCGATGTACTGATATTTTTCAAAGACAAGCGTTGCGTGGCAAATAGGTCTCGCTCAGAAATGATATTCACAATCTCTTTACCATCAACCACTGGCACATGGCGAATGCCAAACTTAGACATCATCAAAGCAGCATCTTGCGCCGTATGAGTGATCGTCAAAGCCTTGACGCCTGTGGTCATCACATCTTTTATAGGCCTATCAAGACTCATCTGTGGAATGGTCACGCGCCCCAAAATATCGTAGCGCGTCAAAATGCCCATTAAGCCATCGTGTTGATTACTGACCAAAATTGAGCCGACACGACGCTCATGCATTTGAGTCAAGGCAACTTTGATTGAAGTCTCAGGGGTAACAAACAAAGGCTTCTTACGAGGAAGTTGCCCAAGAGGCGTCTCTAAAGATTGTTCTGAAAAAATTTGTGAGGCATAAGTTCTTTGTAGAACTTGACGAGATTGCTCTAGGAATTTCAAGATGCGCAAACTGAGGTAATCAGCAAACTGACTAGATAAGTTGGCCAACTCTTTCATAGCATCAACAGAAATTCTCAGGCAAAAGCAGTCGCCTAAGGCTGCATAGGTAGCAGTCACAGCTCGACCAGCCACCGCAGCGCTCACGGGGAATAATTCACCCGCTTCAATCTCATGCGCCCCACCCGCTTCATTGGCCATACCTCGTCTTGAAATAACACTGCCTTGACGAATGAAAAATAAATGCTTCACCTCGCCATGAGTAGGATCAAGAATGACTTCATCTGGAGAAAAATAATGCTCCTTGGCTGACTTGATGAAAAAATCTACATGCTCAGACTTCATCTCTGAGAATGGAATCACTTGCATCAACTGTTGACGCAAATTCATCACCAAACTTCTGGATGGCGTCGCCTCCTTAGGCAACTCTTTGGATACTTCTCTTAGCGGTTCTTTTGATACTTCATTCGACATCAATCGATTCCTTTTACATTCCAGTTCAATCAAGCAAAGCCCTTCAAGACTATATATACTTCTCTTATGACAAAGCTAGCTGATCTCAGAAAATCCTACATGAAAGGCAGCCTCTCCGAAGAGGATGTTCAGACCAATCCCGTTGATCAATTCAAAATTTGGTTTGATCAAGCTCAGCATGCAGAATTACCTGAACCCAACGCTATGACAGTAGCATCGGTTGATGAAAATGGCAAACCGAGCGCCAGAATAGTTTTAATCAAAGAAGTCACTCAAGAAGGCTTTGTTTTTTTCACCAATTACGA
>JAGVCB010000122.1 GCA_020059445.1 Polynucleobacter sp.
GGCACAGCAATGTGGCCAGGTCTTTATTGAAAGCGCCCAAAGTTTATTTTTATGACAATGCTTTTGTGCGCGGCGGCTCAGGCATTCAATTTGAAAACGCAGTGGCGTCAATGTTGCAAAAGCATGTGCATTTTCAAGAGGATTCTCAAGGAGTTTCTAGTGGTCTACATTACATTCGAACAAAAGATGATGCGGAAGTTGATTTTGCAATCAGCGAGGAGCAAACGTTGACTCATTTGATTGAATGTAAATTATCTGACACTAGCCTTTCTTCTGCACTGCTGAGATTTTCAAATCAATTTCCAAATGCGAAAGCTGTGCAATTGGTTAAGAATATTCGCCAAGAAGAGCAGCGTGGATCAATTCAAATTGCAAAAGCGGCATTATGGTTGAGCGGACTCTCTGCGTAGCTTTGAATTATTTAATATCACTTTTAATATTTATAACCCTTCTGCTAAAACACTTATCATCACGCCATGGATATTTATTTAATTCTTAAAGCAGTCATTTTGGGCTTGGTAGAGGGTTTTACCGAGTTCTTGCCGATCTCTTCTACTGGTCACTTGATCTTGGTGGCTGACTTATTGGATTTCAATGACGAAAAAAGCAAGGCTTTTAATGTCATCATTCAGTTTGGTGCAATTCTGGCTGTGTGTTGGGAGTATCGTCAGAAACTCATCAGCGTGGTCGCCGGCATTACTTCAAGAAAAGCATCACAGCGCTTTGCAGTGAACGTCATCATTGCCACAATTCCCGCGATTGTCTTGGCTTTGATATTTGGTAGTTACATTAAAAGTGCTTTGTTCTCCCCGATTCCTGTAGCAACAGCTCTTATTGTCGGTGGCTTGATTATTTTTTGGGCGGAAGCTCGTCAAAAGAAGTCAGAGTCTGAAGTCGGTAATGGTGTTTTGATTTCTCGAGATATTGACAGTGTGGATGATCTCAGTTGGCGCGATGCTCTAAAAATTGGTTTGGCACAGTGTGCTGCCTTGATTCCAGGAACATCACGCTCTGGTGCAACCATCATTGGAGGCATGTTGTTTGGTTTGCCAAGAAAAGTTGCCACAGAGTTTTCTTTCTTCTTGGCTATTCCAGTGATTGCCGGCGCCACTCTTTATGAGCTCATCAAGTTGCGTCATGTTCTAGGAGATACTTCTTGGAACACCTTTGGACCTGTTTTAGGCATTGGTTTCGCAGTCTCTTTTGTCTCTGCGTTTGTCTGTATTCGTTGGTTGATACGTTATGTAGCAAGCCATGACTTCAGAGCCTTTGCTTGGTACCGAATTATTTTTGGAGTTTTAGTCTTACTGACTTCTTGGACAGGGATCGTGCAGTGGTCACATTAGTTTTGGTGTGAACTAATCCTACTTGTATTCATGGTCGAGCGAAGCTGAGCTGATTGGAGGTCTCTGACTTTGCGATTGGCTTGCAACATCGTGCCTTCAATCACTGCACCGCTGGCAATGGTGAAGGCTTCAGCGCTGATGTCACCATCAACCACTGCTGAGTCGGATAAGACGATTAATTCTTTAGCAAAAATATTGCCGATCACTTTGCCAGCGATATAAGCTTTATTACAGTGAATATTGCCCGTGACAACGCCGCTGGATCCTACTGCAATTGAGCAAGGGTGTTTATCGGCGGGTTCTAAGTTGCCAAATACTTTGCCATCAATGCGCAGACTGTCATGAACGATCATGCGACCATGGATGACGGAGCTTTTACCTACCAAGGTATCAAAGCTTTCCATACCTTCGGTGCGCGATTTTTTCTTTGTAAACAAAATATGACAAATCTCTAATAATTGTCATAAGTATAAAACATTAGCTCTATGGTGAACAGGGTTAGCTCTGAAGTTCTTAGTCTGTTTTCTAATTCTTTGATTTGTTTGAGGAAGATAGTTCTTGAGATGGCTGCGCAGATATAAAATATCAGTCATGTCAGAAAAAAATTCAGAATCCCCACGCTTACATAAGTCTTTTGAGCAAGCCAAGCAAGAGTTGCCTGAAGATTCTGAGCATTACTTGCACCGCATCAAGTCTTTTGTTTTGCGCACAGGACGTTTAACGGCTGGTCAAGCGCGTGCGATTGAAACTTTAGGGCCTCAATTTTTATTGCCTTTCACTGGTCAAACGATTGATTGGGATAAAAGCTTTCACCTAGGTGCCACTCAAGCGGGTGGTTCGAATCAAACACCTCGACCAAAAATACTTGAAATAGGTTTTGGTATGGGTGAGACCACAGCGAAGATTGCTGCGGCAAGACCTGCTGATGATTTTCTGGCCATAGAAGTTCACGAGCCAGGGGTGGGCGCATTACTGAAGTTAATAGGTGAGCAAGGACTCACCAATTTAAGACTTATGCGCCATGATGCAGTAGAAGTTGTTGAAAACATGATCCCAGAATCTTTTTTAGATGGGGTGCATGTTTACTTTCCAGACCCTTGGCACAAAAAACGTCACAACAAACGACGTTTGATTCAGCCAGAATTTGTCTCACTATTAAGTAGCAGAATTAAACCAGGTGGTTA
>JAGVCB010000133.1 GCA_020059445.1 Polynucleobacter sp.
CTCCTGCGGCTCCAGCACCAGTTGCAAACAAAGGTGACACAGCCTGGATCATGATTTGTACAGCGTTAGTGATATTGATGACTCTGCCAGGTTTGGGTCTTTTCTACGGCGGCTTAATGCGTAGCAAAAACATGTTGTCTGTGTTGATGCAATGTATGGTCATCTTCTCATTGATCGCTGTTCTTTGGGCGGTGTATGGCTACAGTATTGCCTTCACTCCAGGTAACGCGTTCTTTGGTGGATTTGATCGACTCTTCTTGGCTGGTTTGACACCAGAATCAATGGGCGCCACATTCAGTAAAGGTGTTGTGATTCCAGAGTTCACATTCTTCTCATTCCAAGGTGCATTTGCAACAATCACATGCTGCTTGATCATTGGTGCGTTCGCTGAGCGTGCAAAGTTCTCTGCCGTGTTGTTGTTCATTGTTCTTTGGTTCACATTCAGCTATCTACCAATCGCTCACATGGTTTGGTTCTGGCCAGGTCCTGATGCTTACACTGATGCAGCCGCGGCTGAAGCAGCTACAGCAGCTTCTGGTTGGTTGTTCCAAATGGGTGCATTAGACTTTGCTGGCGGTACAGTGGTGCATATCAATGCTGCTGTGGCTGGTTTGGTAGGTGCTTATGTGATCGGTAAGAGACTTGGTTTCGGCAAAGAAGCCATGAAGCCACATAGCTTAACTTTGACCATGGTTGGTGCATCACTTTTGTGGTTCGGTTGGTTTGGTTTCAATGCTGGTTCAGCACTAGAAGCATCAGGTGGTGCAGCAATGGCGTTCGCTAATACTTTCTTAGCAACTTCAGCCGCTGTATTGACTTGGTCTTTGGGTGAGTGGATTGGTAAAGGCAAGCCATCAATGTTGGGTGCAGCGTCTGGTGCGGTTGCCGGCTTGGTTGCGGTAACTCCAGCAGCAGGTTTCGTTGGCCCAATGGGCGCCATCATCATTGGTTTGATCTCAGGCTTCCTATGCCTATGGGGTGTGACTGGTTTGAAGCGCATGCTTGGTGCAGACGACAGCTTGGACGTGTTCGGTGTTCATGGTGTGGGTGGTATTGTGGGTGCGCTTTTAACAGGTGTATTTGCAGCCCCAGCATTGGGCGGCACAGGTATCTATGACTACGTAGCCAACGCTGTTGCAGCTGACTACTCAATCGTAGGTCAAGTATGGATCCAAGCCAAGGCCGTATTAACAACAGTTGTTTGGTCAGGCGTTGTTTCATTCATTGCCTATAAACTGGTTGATATGGTGATTGGTTTGCGTGTGCCTGAAGATGCTGAGCGTGAAGGTTTGGACATCACTTCTCACGGCGAAACAGCGTACGAAGCTTAATGATTTAGTAGTAAATCTGTGTGAAATGTGAAGTAAGTATCCCCCGGTAGATTTCTTACTGGGGGGCTTTTAAAGGGCGGTTTCTTTAATTAGAACCCGCTCTTTTTTTATCTGTCTTAGAATGACACCATGGTTCCTCATCTTATTACTGCCCTGAATGGTCCTTTGCTTGAATTAGAGAGCAAAGTTTTAGAAGCCACACCTGCCATCGAGCGATGGTTCAGGTTGGAATGGCAAGAGCACACGCCTCCGTTTTATTGTTCAGTTGATCTGCGCAATGCCGGGTTCAAGCTTGCTCCTGTTGACACCAATTTATTTCCTGGAGGGTTTAATAATCTATCTCCAGAAATGATGCCTTTGGCTGTCCAAGCCTCGATGGCATCTATTGAGAAAATTTGTCCAGATGCCAAAAATCTATTGTTAATTCCGGAGCGTCATACGCGCAATGTGTTTTATTTGCAAAACGTATCACGCTTAGCTTCAATCTTGAGACAAACTGGGCTGAATGTTCGATTGGGTAGTTTGTCAGAAGAAATAACAAAACCAACACCCATTGATTTGCCGGATGGCCAAAGATTGATTTTGGAGCCATTGGCCAGAATCGGCATGAAAGGTCGTCGATTGGGTCTTAAGGATTTTGATCCTTGCACGATTCTTTTGAATAATGATTTGTCTGGTGGCATCCCTGAGATTTTAGAAAATCTGTACGAGCAATATTTATTGCCGCCATTGCATGCAGGTTGGGCTGTGCGTCGCAAATCAAATCACTTTGATGCTTATGATGATGTGGCAAAAAAGTTTTCAAAAGTGATTGATATCGATCCTTGGATGATTAACCCATTTTTCACAAAGTGTTCTGGTGTTAATTTCCATGAGCGCATCGGCGAAGAGTGTTTACAGGAAAGTGTTGATGCTATCTTGAAAAAGATCGCACGCAAATACAAAGAATACGGCATCAAGGAAAAGCCTTATGTGATTGTTAAAGCAGATGCCGGTACTTATGGCATGGGCATCATGACGGTCAAGGATGCCAGTGAAGTCAAAGACTTGAATCGTAAAGAACGCAACAAGATGAGCGTGATCAAAGAAGGTTTAGAGGTTGCTGATGTCTTGGTTCAAGAAGGTGTCTATACCTTTGAAAAAATCAATGAAGCGGTTGCTGAACCTGTGGTCTACATGATGGATCGCTACGTGGTTGGTGGTTTCTATAGGGTTCACACAGGTCGTGGTGTTGATGAAAACCTCAATGCTCCGGGCATGCATTTTGTGCCATTGGCGTTTGAGCACAATTCGATTCCTGATATAGCAGCCAAACCAGGTATTGCCGTGCCTAATCGTTTTTATCTTTATGGCGTGGTTGCAAGGCTTGCTTTATTGGCAGCATCTTTAGAGTTAGAGCGCACTGATCCAGAGGCAGAATAATCAGATGAAGAAGCTTCTCTTTATCGCAGATCCTCTGAGCAGTTTCGTCGTCAAAAAAGACAGCACCTTGGCCATGATGAAAGCTTCGCAACAGCGAGGCTATGAGGTTTGGCATTGTCATATCCATGATCTGAAAAGTATCGACTCTTCGGTGCAGGTAAGTTGCAAACAAATTGAGATAACTGCTCATGATGGCTCTTGGTTCAAAGAAGTGGGCACTCAAACAAAGAAGCTGAATCAGTTTGACGCCATCATCATGAGGAAAGATCCTCCTTTTGATTTAAGTTATGTGACAGCGACTTGGTTTTTATCGCAAGCATGCCTTGAAGGTGCGAAGGTATTCAATGCCCCTGATGCCTTGAGAAACCACTCTGAAAAATTAGCGCTTTTAGAGTTTATGAAGTTTGCGCCTCCGACAATCGTCAGTCATGACCTGGCCGATATCAAAGCTTTTCATCGGCATCATCAGGATGTGATCATCAAGCCTTTGGATGGCATGGGTGGCCAAGGTATTTTCAGGGTTCAAGAGAATGGCCTTAATTTGGCCAGTATTGTTGAAACCCTGGGATGCAATGGTCACCGAGCATTGATGGTTCAAAAGTTTCTACCTGAGATCGCTGCCGGCGATAAGCGGGTGTTATTGATTGGTGGCGAAGTGGTGCCGTTCAGCTTGGCCCGGATTCCACAAGCTGGTGAAGTCAGAGGTAATCTTGCTTCAGGCGGTAAGGGCGTTGCACAACCCTTAACTCAACAAGAATTAAAGATTGCCCAAGAGTTGGCCCCCCAGTTGGCTTCAAGAGGACTCCATTTGGTGGGCTTAGATTTTATCGGCGGTTTTTTAACGGAAATAAATGTGACCAGCCCAACTTGCTTTGTTGAAATTACCGAGCAAACAGGTCATGATGTGGCATTGCAGTGGTTAACTAATTTAGAGAAACAAATTCATTAAATGGCCGGAATTTTAATCATCGCTCATGCGCCTTTGGCATCTGCATTACAAGAATTTACTCGCCATGTGTATGGCGAAGTACCAGATCGCCTCAAAGCCCTGGATGTTATGGCCCACGAAGATGCAAAGTTGACTTTGGAGCGTGCGGTAGAGGCTGCTCAGTCAATCAATTCTGACAAGGGCCTTCTGGTTCTAACGGATATCATGGGTGCCACACCGGCCAACGTGGCCAGTCGTTTGGCACATATGCCGGAGTTTGACGGGAATGTCAGAGTTATTGCTGGGGTCAATTTGCCGATGTTGATGCGAGCGATCGCCTACAGATCAGAGCCTTTAGATTCTGCAACTCAAAAAGCCATGCATGGTGGTCAACAAGGGATTATTCCAATTGGCCACATGGGGCATA
>JAGVCB010000100.1 GCA_020059445.1 Polynucleobacter sp.
ATCTAGGCGCTTTACAGGTTAGACCGTTGCTATCGACCATCGCGGTTTGTGGCACCAGCCTAGATCGATGTTATCCCAGCAAAAATCAGCCTCTATTTAAAGTAATTGCTAAGCAGGGCCTCTTGATTTCTGAATATCCTCCTGGTTCGGTCACCAAACCGCACTTCTTTAGACAAAGAAACCGGCTAATTGCCGCACTATCCTTAGGGATATTGGTGGTTGAGGCAGCAATTCGCTCAGGCTCTCTGACCACTGCAAAATACGCCAATGATCTCGGTCGCGAGGTGTTTGCAATCCCAAATTCAATCCACCGAGCCCAATCACTCGGGTGTCACCAGCTGATCAAGGAGGGTGCGAAGTTGGTGGGGCGGCCCGGGGATATATTTGAAGAATTAAGGTTTTTTCAAAAATAAGCCATATTAATCAATGGTTAACGACTTATCCGAAACATGAGTTTTCTTAATTATTTCCTTCTTTTCCATTTATCGGTTAATAATGAAAAAAAGAAACTCATTTAATTAGACCCATTGGGAAAGCTGTCACGTGGCAAAAACAACTGCTCAAACTGGACCTTTTAAGGCCTTAATCATTGCTGAAAAACCATCGGTTGCGGCGGATATTGCTCGCGCACTGGGCGGATTCACAAAACATGAGGATTACTTTGAAAGTGATCAATTTGTTGTTTCGTCTGCGGTTGGACACCTTTTAGAAATAGCTGCTCCGGATGCCTACGAAGTTAAAAGAGGTAAATGGTCCTTTGCTAACTTACCAGTGATTCCACCGCACTTTGATCTTCGTCCGATTGCTAAAACAGAAGCTCGTCTAAAAGTGTTACAAAAATTGATCAAGCGCAAAGACATCAACCGTTTGATCAATGCATGTGACGCGGGACGAGAAGGTGAGCTGATTTTTCGTTTGATCGCTCAACACACCAAAGCCACTCAAAAAGTAGAGCGCTTGTGGCTTCAGTCAATGACGCCTCAGGCCATTAAAGATGGTTTCGGCAAATTGCGTAGCGATGAAGAGCTGCTCAACCTTGCGAATGCGGCACGCTGTCGCTCAGAGTCTGATTGGTTGATTGGTATCAATGGCACGCGTGCCATGACTGCATTTAATAGTAAAAGCGGTGGTTTCTTCTTAACCACCGTAGGACGTGTGCAAACACCAACTCTTTCAATCGTGGTTGAAAGAGAAGAGTTGATCAGAAAATTTATCTCTCGAGATTACTGGGAAGTCACTGCTGAATTCATCTGTGCCGCAGGTATTTATCAGGGCCGATGGTTTGATCCAAAGTTTAAAAAAGATTCTAAAGACGCCAACGCTGATCCTGAGAAAAAAGACAGTCGCCTCTGGAGTGAGGCTGCAGCTGCAAGTATTGTTGCTGCTTGTCACGATAAAACTGGCAAGGTCCGTGAAGAATCAAAACCAAGCTCTCAGGCAGCTCCGCAGCTTTTTGACTTAACCAGCTTGCAACGTGAGGCGAACGCTAGATTTGGTTTCTCAGCAAAAAACACCTTGGGCTTGGCTCAAGCCTTGTATGAACGACACAAGGTTCTTACTTACCCAAGAACTGATTCGCGTGCGCTGCCAGAAGACTATCTACCAACTGTCACCAGCACCTTAGAAATGCTGGCCGAAAGTTCAGATAACTACTATCCGCACGCATCACAAATCTTGAACAACTCTTGGGTGAAACCTAATAAGAAGATCTTTGATAACAGCAAAATTTCTGATCACTTTGCCATCATCCCAACCCTTCAGGCTCCTAAAAATTTATCCGAGCCGGAGCAGAAACTTTATGACTTGGTGGTTCGTCGTTTCATGGCGATATTTTTCCCATCGGCCGAATTCAAAGTCACTACTCGTATCACTGAAGTAAGCGGTCATCAATTTAAAACCGATGGTAAGATTTTGATCAATCCAGGTTGGTTATCGGTTTATGGAAAATCATCACAGGATGACAAAGAGCTTGTCGCGGTTGGTGAGAATGAAAAAGTTCAAACCGAATCTGTCAAACCTAACCCACTAAAGACAAAGCCTCCTGCTCGCTATACCGAGGCAACCCTTTTGTCTGCCATGGAAGGTGCCGGCAAACTCATTGATGACGAAGACTTTAGAGAGGCAATGTCTGAGAAAGGTCTGGGTACACCAGCCACCAGAGCCGCAATCATTGAAGGTTTATTGTTCGAAAAATACATGGTGCGTGAAGCGCGAGAAATTATTCCAACAGCCAAAGCTTTTCAGCTAATGACTTTATTGCGCGGTCTGGGCGTAGAAGAATTAACGCATCCAGAATTGACAGGCAACTGGGAACACAAACTTGCGCTGATGGAAAAAGGTCAAATTGATCGCAACACCTTCATGCAAGAAATTGCGCAAATCACTCAGCGCATTGTTAAGCGCGCCAAAGAATATGACAGCGACACGATTCCTGGTGATTATGCAGACTTAAAAACGCCCTGTCCTCATTGCGGTGGATTGGTCAAAGAAAACTACCGTCGCTTTGCTTGCGAAAAATGTGGCTTCTCTATCAGCAAAATTCCCGGTGGTCGTGCTTTCGAATATCACGAAGCAGAAGAGTTCATCAAGAATAAAGAGATTGGTCCGCTACAAGGCTTTAGAAGCAAAATGGGGCGCCCATTTGCAGCGATCATTAAATTAGTTTCAATTCCAGAAGATGACAAAGACTATCCAAATGCTGGGTATAAGCTTGAGTTTGATTTCGGTAACAGTGATGAAGACAGCAATGAAGAAGTTGACTTCACTGGCCAATCGTCATTAGGTGCTTGCCCTAAATGCTCAGGTGCAGTTTATGAGCATGGTATGAAGTATCTTTGTGAGCGCAGTGTTGGCCCCAATAAATCCTGTGATTTCTCTACTGGCAAAGTTGTCTTGCAACAAGAAATCTCTCAAGAGCAGGTATCCAAGCTTTTGAATGAAGGCAAAACAGATCTGCTCACTAATTTCAAATCATCCAGAACTGGTCGAGGCTTTAAAGCATATTTGGCGCGTCAACCAGACGGAAAAATTGGTTTTGAATTTGAAGCTCCAGCTAAAAAGCGGGCCGGCAGCAAAGCCGAAACCAAGTCTTCTGATAAACCCAAACCAGCTAAACGAGCGCCTGCAAAAAAGCGCGTGTCTAAAAAGGCTGAGTGACGCATCTCTTCTGCCAGATGTTCCGTGAACATCTGGTGGGCGAGTGCTGACCACATCACACCCCTTGATCCCAAAGAGGTCAGGATATACAAGCCAGGGTGGCCTTTAACGGGCCCCATGATTGGTAGACGATCGCTGGCCACACAACGTATTCCAACAAAAGCATCGACGGGCTCGATTTCTGTCGGGTCATATTCCTTCCCAAGCATTTCCTGAATGAGATTTAAGTTTTCTTGATGACTCTGATCCCAGACGTTTAAATCCTCTTCGTGCTCATCGTAGCTAGATCCAACCATCCACTGATAAGACCCATCGTTCATTTCAATCGGGGGCAAGCAATAAGCCTTGCCAGAAATGGCCACGCTTGGTTGGCATCTTGCCCATGAGCTGTCTTTTTTATAAAGAAAGGTGGATAGTTGTCCGCGAACTGGTTTTAGAGGCAAATCGATTCCTGCGGATGCAGCCAATGATTTAACGCCGAGCCCATTGGCCAGAAATAATCTGGGCGTCACCCCAACGATTTTTTGCTCTTCATCGTAAACAATCCAAAGTTTGTCACGATATGCAATTTTCTTAACTGTGCATGACATCATGATCTGCTGATCAGTTAGCTTTGCAAACAGATCTTCGCAGATTTGCTGGAGATTGACCCAGCCGCCCTCGGGGAAAAATGTGCCGGCCAACGACACCCCACACTGTGCCTTCGCCTCCCCAGCAGAAATCACTTTGGCATTATCAAAGTTAAATCCCTGCGATAGTAGGCGCTCACTCATTATTTTTTTATCGTGGTTTTCTGCATTTCTAGCCAGATGTAAAACACCCTTGCCGGACCAATAGTCAGCCCAAATCTGCTTGGCCTCGTTGAAGGCAATCATGCTCAAACGTTGAAGCCTTGAGGCTCCTCGCCCAACATAAGGATGACAAAGCGCACCATCATGCCCGCTGGTGCCTTGAGCAGGCGAATTTCCTGATTCAATCACCAAAAAGTTATTTAAGCCGTTGTTTTTTAATGCCTTTATGATTGATGTGCCCGCAATACCCCCACCAATCACAATTGCTTCATGGGTTTGGGAAGGTGTTGGCATATTCATGAGAGCCTTTATAATGCATGTCTGATCAAGAAGAGCAAGATTTATGCAGCTAATGTGGGTTTCCGGTCCAACAGGCCGGGTACGAAAAATATCGATTACCTTAAGAACCGTTTCAATCGCGGTGGGTATTCTCGCAGCACTTTTAGTTGCAGCGGGCGGTATTTTGCATTTTGTTGGCTTAAGAATTGCGATTGAGGCAAGGCCAGATTTGGCCAGAGCCATGGGTGGTGTTTTAACCCAAGCCGAACAAGATGAGATTGAGTCTGCCTACAAAGAACGTCTTCAAGCAATTCAAGAAAAGCTACAAACAACCTCTGACGAAATTATTCAGATTCAAAAGCTAAAAGACAAATTCATGGACTTGGCGACACCAAGCGCGGTCAAGTCACAGGTTCCCGGCGGCAATGGTAAGGGCGGCCCTCACAAGCTTCCGGAAGTGAAAATCCAAAAGGATGTTCGTCTGATCGATGCTCTCGATAATTCACTTCAGGACATGACGGAATTCAAAAAGAGCGTTTCTGAAATCAATGCTCTATGGGAAAAACAGCTCTCTTGGTTGAATGGCTTGCCAACTGGCATCCCTGTTAAAGACAACTACAGTCTTAGCAGTGGTTTTGGCTTGAGAATGGATCCTTTCTTGCACACCATGGCAAAGCATGAGGGCTTAGATTTTTCTGCTCCTGTTGGCACCCCGATTATTGCCTCCGCAGGGGGCGTTGTGAGTCGTTCAGGCTGGGATTCTCAATATGGCAATGTGGTTGAAATCAACCATGCCGAGGGTTTTAAAACACGCTATGCCCATGCGAGCCAGCTATTGGTCAGAGTAGGACAGACCGTGAAGCGTGGCGACGTGATTGCGAAGGTTGGCAGCACCGGCAGATCAACGGGTCCACATCTTCATTATGAGGTTATGAGAGCTGGTAATCACATCAATCCAGCGAACATGTTCCCTAAACGTACCAACTAAATGAACTTGTAATTAAAAGCCCCTTGCTTGAAGATTTCAAACAAGGGGCTTTTTGTTTCTGATGGTGGTTTAGCTAGCTAAGCGCTTTTCTAAAGCCTGCTTTGTTTCAATCAATTCTTTTGGCAAATGATATGAAAGCTGATCAAACAACTGATCATGCAACTTCATTTCTTCTTGCCATGCAGCTTTATCAATTGAAGTAACTTGATTGAATTGGTCTTCGCTGAAATCTAAGCCTGCCCAATTGATGTCTTTGTGTGAAGGTGTTGTACCAAAAATATTTTCTTGGCCTTTTGCCTTACCTTCAATGCGCTCCAACATCCAAGCCAAAACACGCATATTCTCACCATATCCTGGCCATACAAACTTACCAGCCTCGTTCTTACGGAACCAGTTAACGCAGTAAATGCTTGGTAATTTAGCGCCTTCAGCTTCAAGCTTTTGACCCATGCTCAACCAATGTTGGAAGTAATCGCTCATGTTGTAACCAGCGAAAGGCAACATCGCGAATGGATCGCGACGAACAACGCCTTGCTGACCAGCTGCCGCGGCAGTTGTTTCAGAGCCCATGGTTGAGGCCATATAAACACCTTCAACCCAGTTACGAGCTTCTGTTACCAATGGGACCGTTGTTGAGCGACGACCGCCGAAGATGAATGCATCAATTGCAACGCCGTCCGGATTGTTCCACTCTGGGTCAATCACTGGATTGTTGGTTGCTGCAACTGTGAAGCGGGCGTTTGGATGTGAAGCTTTTCTTCCCGCTGCACCATCTGCAGGTGTCCAATCATTACCTTGCCAGTCGATCAAATGATCAGGGGCTTTATCAGTCATGCCTTCCCACCAAACATCACCATCATCTGTTAATGCAACGTTTGTAAAGATGACATTCTCATTCAAAGATGCCATGCAGTTAGCGTTGGTCAATGTGTTTGTGCCTGGGGCAACACCGAAATAACCTGCTTCTGGGTTGATCGCAAATAAACGTGTTTTTCCTGTGACAGGGTCTTTGCGAGGTTTTATCCAAGCAATGTCATCACCAATGGTCGTTACTTTCCAACCTTGATAGCCTTGTGGTGGAATCAACATAGCAAAGTTTGTTTTGCCACAAGCTGATGGGAATGCCGCAGCCACGTGGTATTTTTTACCTTCAGGCGATGTAACACCCAAAATCAACATGTGTTCAGCCAACCAGTTTTGATCGCGACCCATGGTTGAAGCAATTCTCAAAGCGAAGCACTTCTTGCCCAACAAGGCATTGCCACCGTAACCTGAACCGAATGACCAAATTTCACGAGTTTCTGGGTAATGCACAATGTACTTAGTGCTGTTGCATGGCCAAGCCACATCTTTTTCACCAGCCTGAAGTGGCTTGCCAACGGTATGAACGCAAGGCACAAAGTCACCTGAGGCGCCCAAGACATCAAAAACACCTTTACCCATGCGGGTCATGATGCGCATATTGATAGCAACATAAGGGCTGTCAGATAACTCAACACCTATGTGGGCGATTGGAG
>JAGVCB010000070.1 GCA_020059445.1 Polynucleobacter sp.
CGCTTCCAAGGCGGCCACAATGCTGGTCATACTTTGATCATCAATGGCCAAAAGACCATTTTGCGTTTAATTCCATCTGGAATCATGCGTCCGGGCGTGACTTGCTACATTGGTAACGGTGTGGTTTTGTCCCCAGAGGCACTATTTAAAGAAATTGGTGAGCTTGAGGCTGCAGGTGTTGATGTCCGTTCACGCCTTAAGATTTCTGAAGCAACTACCTTGATTTTGCCGTACCACGTGGCAATTGATCATGCCCGTGAGGCTAAGCGCGGTAATGCAAAGATTGGCACAACGGGTCGTGGCATTGGTCCAGCTTATGAGGATAAAGTAGCGCGCCGCGCTCTGCGAGTTCAGGACTTGTTCTTCCCAGAGTCTTTTGCTGAGAAACTAAAAGAAAATCTTGAGTATCACAACTTCGTATTAACCCAGTACTTCAAAGCTCCTGCTTTAGACTTTGCTGAAGTCAGAGACAGTATGTTGAGTTATGCCGATCAATTACGCCCTTTGGTGGCAGACGTTTCAAGTGACTTGGATGCAGTACAAAAAGCCGGTAAAAACTTGTTATTCGAAGGTGCGCAGGGCGCATTGTTGGATATCGACCACGGTACTTACCCATTTGTGACATCTTCTAACTGTGTGGCTGGTAATGCAGCCGCTGGTTCTGGTGTTGGTCCAGGCAGCCTTCATTATGTGCTTGGTATCACCAAAGCTTATTGCACACGCGTGGGTTCAGGACCTTTCCCGAGCGAGTTGTACGATCACGCCAACCCAAAAGCCCAAGACCCAATTGGTCTGCGCTTGGCTGAAGTGGGTAAAGAGTTTGGCTCAGTGACTGGCCGTCCTCGCAGAACTGGCTGGTTGGATGCGGCAGCATTGAAGCGTTCTATTCAGATCAGTGGTGTGACGGGCCTTTGTATGACTAAATTAGATGTTTTGGACGGTCTAAAAGAATTGCGTCTGTGCGTGGGTTATAAGCTAGATGGTAAGACTTTGGATGTTCTACCACGTGGCTCTGATGCAGTTGCCAGATGTGAGCCAATTTATGAGACTTTCCCTGGTTGGTCTGAGACCACAGTGGGTATTCAAAAGTGGGATGAGTTACCAAAAGCGGCTCAAACCTACCTTAAGAGAGTCGAAGAAGTGGCGTGTGTTCCTATTGCCATGGTTTCAACCGGCCCAGACCGGAATGAAACGATTTTGCTTCAACACCCATTTGAGGTTTAATCGCAGATCAGGACTCGGACATAACGGCGCTAAAGGCGCCGTTTTCTATGGGGTACCGTATTACTTCAAAGCCCCCAAACCAGAGCTGCCAATGAATTTCTACGATAGTTTTGATAAATTATTATGAATTGACACATTCTTATAAGACAATGGGGTATGAATAAAAAAAGTACTAAAGGGACATTGGCTCTGTCTGAGTCAAAGGCAAAAAATCTCCCAGAAAAGCAAGGTACGGTGCAAGGTCACCGAGACGGATTTGGATTTGTTATCCCTGATGATGGCGGTGAAGATATCTTTTTGAATGAGCGCGAGATGTCGCGTGTGATGCATCACGATAAAGTGATCGTCAGAGTTTCTGGGCTGGATCGACGTGGTCGCCCTGAAGGTCAAATCAGCGAAGTGCTCATGCATGCCAATCAATTTGTGATTGGCCGTTTATTGAATGAAAACGGCGTTTTAATCTGCGCTCCTGAGGACAAGAGAATCGGTCACGATATTCTGATTCCGCCTAAAGGGCAGGGTAACGCTAAATTAGGTCAAGTAGTTTCGGTTGAAATCATTGATTACCCAGACAGTTATCGCCAAGCAGTTGGTCGCGTGGTTGAGGTTCTCGGTGAGATCGATGACCCTGGTATGGAAATCGAAATCGCCGTACGCAAGTATGGTGTGCCACATTTATTTTCACCTGCTGCTGCCAAAGAAGCTGAGGCATTGCCTGAAGAAATCAGAGATGAAGATCTAGAGGGTCGCATTGATTTACGCGATATTCCTTTGGTAACCATTGACGGTGAAGATGCGCGTGACTTCGATGATGCAGTTTATTGTGAGCCAGTCAATTGGGGCAAAGAAAAAGCTTGGCGCTTGATTGTTGCCATTGCTGATGTATCTCACTATGTAAAACCTGGCCATCCACTAGACACTGACGCCATCAGTCGTGCCACATCCGTTTACTTCCCGCGCAGAGTGATTCCAATGCTGCCGGAAAAAATATCAAATGGTCTGTGTTCGCTAAAGCCTGAAGTTGATCGCTTGTGCATGGTTTGTGATGCGGTGATTGATGTTCATGGTGAGGTACAGGCTTATCAGTTCTATCCAGCGGTGATGCATTCAGCGCAGCGCTTCACTTACAACACCGTTTGGGAAATTCTTAGCAACTCGAATGGTCCAGAGGCTGCACGCTTCAAACACCTTAAAAAGAACTTAGATCGTTTGTACAGTCTTTATAAAGTTCTTCGTGCTGCACGCGACAAACGTGGGGCGATTGATTTCGAAACAACTGAAACGCAAATCATCAGTAATGCTTTGGGCAAGATTGAGCGCATTGAGCCAAGAGTTCGTAACGAAGCCCATCGTGTCATTGAAGAGTGCATGTTGGCAGCTAACGTCTGCGCTGCCGATTTTTTAGATAAAAATGGTCACGCCTCTTTATTTCGAGTGCACGCTGAGCCATCGGTTGAGAAGTTACTAACTCTCAAGCAGGTATTGAGAACAGCTGGTCTAAATTTGGGTGGTTCAGATAAACCAAGACCCAAAGACTTTGCCAAGTTGATTGAAGAAATCAAACCAAGACCTGATGCTAGTATGTTGCAGTCCGTGGTGTTGAGGTCAATGCAGCAAGCGGTGTATCAACCTGATAACTATGGTCACTTTGGTTTAGCGTATTCGGCATACGCACATTTCACAAGCCCAATTCGTCGATATCCTGACTTATTGGTTCATCGTGCCATTAAAGCAATTTTGGCCAAAAAGACATACTCACCAAGTATTCCGACGGATGTGGTCTTGAACTTAGCGATGCCTAAGAGTGGTCCC
>JAGVCB010000072.1 GCA_020059445.1 Polynucleobacter sp.
ATTCACGAACTCGTGCAGCGCAGCTACAAAGAAAAGATTAAACAACAAAGTATTTTGACCTCTACTGATTTGGTCAAAAGCTATTTGATCGGCCTGATTGGCCAGAAGCAGCACGAGGTCTTTGTTTGTCTTTATCTGGACATCCATTTGAGGCTCATAGACACCCATGAAATCTTCAGAGGTTCCATCTCTGAAACAACCGTTCATATTCGTGAAATTGCCAAAGAATGCCTCTTGAGAAATGCGAGTAATTTGATCATTGCTCACAATCATCCGAGCGGAAGCTTAAAACCCAGTCAAGAGGATATTGCTTTGACCGTTGTTTTGCATGAGGCACTGCAACTTCTTGAGGTCAATCTCTTAGATCACTGTATTGTGACAAAAAGAGGAGCCTCATCTTTTTTAGAGAATAAAATAATGCCATTTAGAGATAGTAAACACTAACTTAAAAGTCTATTTTTAGTGTAATTTAGATCAAATCAGAAGCTTTTTTTGATTCAATTCAAAATGCGTTTGAGTAAATAGTGGAATAGTTTCTCGCCACCTGCTACAATCTCTTTTTTTCGCAATTCAAGGAGTGTGTCATGGCAAAAGTATGCCAAGTCACCGGGAAAAAGCCGATGGTCGGCAACAATGTTTCCCATGCAAACAATAAGACAAAACGTCGCTTTTTGCCTAATCTGCAAAATCGTCGTTTTTGGGTTGAATCTGAAAACCGTTGGGTAAGCTTACGCATTACCAACGCCGGTCTTCGCATGATCGATAAAGTAGGCATCGACGCTGTATTGGTTGATTTGCGTACTCGCGGTGAAATCTAAGGAGCGGCAAAATGGCTAAAGGTGGACGCGAGAAAATCAAATTAGAATCGACTGCAGGTACTGGTCATTTCTATACAACGACTAAGAACAAACGTACCATGCCTGAGAAGATGGAGATCATGAAGTTTGACCCAAAAGCTCGCAAGCATGTGTCTTACAAAGAAACAAAGATCAAGTAAATCTCTGGCTTACTCAAATTAAGTAGATTGGCTTGATCAAACAAAAAACCCGCTTTAAAGCGGGTTTTTTTGTTGTCTATTATTTACTGATTGTTTAGTTACCTCATAACCTAAAAGCAAAGCTTTGATCAATGAATCAGGGGGCCATTAAAAGCCACCTGATCAGCTTTAAACGGTGTATCTGCGCAAACGCAAGGAGAACTCTTGCAAACCCGCCATACCGCTTGTTTCGGCCTTGTGGCACCATTGCTGTAACTGAGTGATCAATTGCTCTTTGGTCACGTGAGAACGCTGCCAGAGACTCGCTAGATCACGACGCATCTCTACCATTAGCTTCACTGACTTATTCGTTGCCATGAGCTTCTCAAGGCTTGCAAGCTCAGCTTCTGTTAACTTGGCTTCATCTTTGTATAACCAAAGGTGTTGATCACCAAATTGCGCAGCCAGTTCTTTCATGTGCGCAACTTCCGCATCAAATGTTTGACGCAAAGTTTTTGAGTAACGAGCCATTACTTCATACCTATTGGCAATCACTGCTTGTAAAGTTACTTCTGAAGCCAGACCGATTTCAGCCAAGACAGGCTTAGGTGGCAACTTTTTAACTTTTGCTAAACCAACTATTTCTAACGCACGGATATATACCCAACCAATATCAAATTCGTACCATTTGTTGGATAGCTTTGCACTCGTGGCATAGGTGTGATGATTGTTGTGAAGCTCTTCGCCACCAATCAGAATACCCCAAGGAATTAGGTTGGTTGAAGCGTCTTCGCAATCGTAATTGCGATAGCCCCAGTAGTGACCCATGCCATTGATGATGCCGGCTGCAGTGATTGGGATCCACAACATTTGAACAGCCCAAACAGTGGCGCCCAACGCTCCAAAAAGAATCACATCAATGATTAACATCAATGCAACACCTTGCCATTGATATTTTGAATAAAGATTCTTTTCCATCCAATCATCAGGCGTACCGTGACCAAACTTCTCAATCGTTTCTTTGTTCTTTGCTTCTGCGCGATACAACTCAGCGCCTCTTGCTAGAACAGTATTGATACCTAACACTTGAGGACTATGAGGATCATCAACAGTCTCGCACTTAGCGTGGTGCTTGCGATGAATAGCAGCCCACTCTTTGGTCACCATACCGGTTGTCATCCACAACCAAAAACGGAAGAAGTGAGACGGAATGGCGTGCAACTCTAAAGCACGGTGAGCTTGGCAACGATGCAAAAAGATCGTCACGCTTGCAATGGTGATATGAGTCAACAACAGTGTGATCAACAAAATCTGCCACCAAGACCAATTCAGGTAGCCATTTGCAATCCAATTCAACACAAAATCTCTAGTTTGTTCTAACCAAGCCATGCGGCCATCCTCTCAATATGCTTTAAGGAGATATTTTATCAAGCTTTCAACATGTTCACACAGCAAACTTTACACAGATTTAATCTAAATCATGTTTTTTAGATAATAAATCGAATTAGTTAGTGAAATTTAGCTACTTTTAGTTAAGTTGTGGCTTTGCGCTCCAAAATGGCGCCAAAAAACGCGTCTGTGCCATGAATATGAGGAAATAACTGCCAGTAAGAGCTGTTTTGGCTCGCTCCAATCGGCAAGTCACCCATCATCGGGAAGCTGTCCCTTAAAACTTCTTTAGGGTCTTTTAGCTCAAATTGAGGGTTGTTAGCCAAAAAGGCTTCAACAACACCTTGATTTTCTTGATAAATCAAACTGCATGTTGCGTAGACCAAGCGACCGCCTGGTTTTAATAATCTGGCCGCTGAACTCAGAATAGACAACTGTTTTTGAGTCAATTCGGCCACGCTTTGTGGCGACTGACGCCATTTAAGGTCAGGATTGCGGCGCAAAGTACCCAAGCCACTGCAAGGCGCATCCACCAGTACACGATCAATCTTGCCCGCCAAACGCTTCACCTTGGCGTCATTTTCGTTATCGATCCACACTGGATGCACGTTAGATAAGCCACTTTTGGCCAAACGTGGCTTTAAGTTGGCCAAGCGCTTCTCAGAAACATCGAATGCGTACAAGCGACCGCTGGATTTCATCATGGCGCCCAAGGACAGGGTCTTGCCGCCTGCACCGGCGCAAAAGTCCACAACCATCTCGCCACGCTTAGGCTCTAGAAGCATAGCCAACAATTGACTGCCCTCGTCCTGGACTTCAGCAAAGCCATTTTTGAAGAATTCTTGGGTCTGAAGAGCAGGTTTGCCCTTTAATCGAACGCCATGAGGAGCATACGGTGTTGGTTCCGCCGCATAACGGCCACCAAGGTCATTTAAAACTCCTAGAAGGTCTTCTCTTTGGGTTTTGATGGTGTTGACGCGTAAATCTAAAGAGGCGGCCTTCAGCATCGCCTCAGCCAGTGGCAAGCATTCGTCTTTCGGAACAGATGATCCTAGAGCATTCCAGATCCACTCAGGCAAATTGACTCGCGTTAAAGGAGCCAAGGTATTTCTTTCGATGGTGCCAAAACGTTGCAACCAATCAATTTCATTGGGGTGCACCACAAACGCCAAGTCGGCCAAGGCGCTCTCAGCACGATTACCTGAACCCAAGCCACTCTCAATCATGGTGACCAACAATGACAACAGCGCCAAACGTCTGGCCAAAGGACCAGCACCACTCTCAGCAAATTGCGAGATTTCTGTTTTTCTGCGCAAGAATGCGAAAGAGGCCTCAGCAATTAATGCCCGGTCTCTATTGCCTAAGCGCGGGTTAGAACGAAAGTATCTACTCACCACCATATCAGCTGGATGAGCAAATTTCATCAACTCAGTGATGACGATTCCTAGGTGCTCAACGTGTTGCGGGAGTGCTTTTGCCCTTGCTGCAATGGCTTTTTGATCAGTAGTCATTAATTATTTATCCGTAGAGGTGAGCATTTGAGGCTCTGGAGGGCTCACTAAAACTCGATTGTCGCTAATAGTTAAGCGATTATCAATGAACCAGCGCACAGCGCGGGGATAAATAACGTGCTCTTGCTTTAAAACTCGCTTAGCTAAAAGATCTGGGGTGTCATTAGGAAACACCGGGACACTGGCCTGAATCACCATAGGACCATGGTCTAGAGCCTCCGTCACAAAGTGAACCGTGGCCCCATGTTCCTTCACGCCAGCCTCTAATGCCTGCTCATGGGTGTGCAATCCAGGGAATAAAGGCAGCAAAGAAGGATGAATATTCAACAATCGACCCTCATAGTGCTTCACAAAGCCCCCAGTCAAAATACGCATAAATCCAGCCAAAACCACCAAATCAGGGGAATATAAGTCAATTAACTTGATCAATTCAGCATCAAAGCTGGCTCGATCCTTGAATTGAGAGTGATCCAATACTGCTGCCTCAATCCCCTGAGACCGAGCAAAATCAAGGCCTCCAGCATTCGGTCGGTTAGAAATAACTGCTGCAATCTTGGCTGGCCAAGCCTCTTTTTGAGCAGCATGAACAATGGCTTCCATATTGGAGCCACGGCCAGAAATAAGAATAACAATTGAAGTCATGCCCGCCAATATAATTCATACCTTAACGTGAAGGTAATTAGAGGCATCCCTCCCGCAACTAATTGGACCCCCTGCGCCCTGACCATTGGCAATTTTGATGGTGTGCATCGGGGGCATCAGGCATTGCTAAAAAAATTAGTGGCCAAGGCAAAAGCACTTCAAGTGCAATCATGTGTGATGACATTTGAACCACACCCGATTGAATACTTCGCCCCTGAAAAAGCACCCGCCAGAATTTTGGGCTTAAGAGACAAATTAGAAGCTTTGGCAGAAATCGGGATTGATCAAGTTTTAGTCGTTCACTTCAATCAAGCATTTGCCAATTTGAGTCCCGAAGCTTTTGTCAAAGATATCTTGGTGGATGGTTTGCAAGTGAAGTCGATTTTGATTGGTGATGACTTTCACTACGGCGCCAAGCGCGCAGGTAATTTTTCTGATTTGCAAACTGCCGGTGAACAATTTGGGTTCTCGGTTGAGCGCATGGAAACTTTGGTTGAAGATCAAGAAAGAATTTCCAGCTCAGCCATCAGACTAGCCCTTCAAAATGGTCAAATGGATCGAGCCCAACAATTACTTGGTCGCCCCTACATGCTGAGCGGCCATGTATTGCATGGTCAAAAACTTGGCAGAACACTTGGCTTCCCAACCTTGAACTTGGCGGTGGCCAACAGATTGCATAAAAGAAAGCCGGCAGCCCAAGGTATTTTTATCGCACAAGTACACGGCTTAAGCGACAATCCATTACCTGCTGTTGCAAGCCTAG
>JAGVCB010000186.1 GCA_020059445.1 Polynucleobacter sp.
CCTGGACAAGCGTTTTGCTCAACGCCTTTGAAATCTTCTTCATTCAAACGACCTGCTGTGAATTCACCAACAGCCTCAAACGCTGAAACGATGTTCAGTTCTTTACCTTTGTAATGACCGGCTTTGATCGTGCCGCCATAAACATAAATACTTGGTACGTTGGTACGGGCCATCGCCATCATGCCGCCTGGCATATTCTTGTCGCAACCACCAACCACCACAACGCCGTCTTGCCAAAGACCGTTCACACAAGTTTCAATTGAATCTGCAATCACTTCACGAGAAACCAATGAGTACTTCATGCCTTCGGTACCCATGCCCATACCATCAGAAATAGTAGGTGTGCCGAAAATTTGAGAGTTACCGCCGCCATCTTCAATGGCTGCTACGGCAGCGTCAGCGATGCGCTGTAAACCACTGTTACATGGTGTGATGGTTGAGTGACCATTGGCCACGCCAATCATGGGTTTGTTATCAAAATCAGAATCTTTGTAGCCCATTGCGTAATACATCGAACGGTTAGGCGCACGTGCTACACCTTCAGTGATCATTCTTGAGCGCTCATTCATGCGCTTAGGCTTTTTTTGCTCTGACATACATTATCTCCAAGGGCTAATTTTTAGCAATTTTGTGTGTAAACCACTATTTTGCCTTTTTTCCAGTCTGAACTCACGTTAAAGGGTTAAAGCCCTCAAAATACAGGGTAAAGTTGAGTGTATTAATCAAGATTAGCCATAAAAACAGAAAGAAATGAATGTCGGTCGAGCAAGCGAATAATTGGGATGCCATAGTCATTGGCGGTGGTGCGGCTGGTTTATTTTGTGCTGGCGTGGCTGGTCAATTGGGGCAAAAAGTCCTGGTTTTGGATCATGCTGAAGTTTTGGGTGAAAAAATCAGGATCAGCGGTGGTGGCCGATGTAATTTCACGAACAAGAACAGTGGCCCAGCCAACTTTCTTTCTTTAAATCCTAATTTTGTTAAAAGCGCTTTATCTCGATACAAGTCGAGTGATTTCATAGAATTGGTTAAGAGCTACAACATTCCTTTTCATGAAAAGCACAAAGGCCAATTGTTTTGCGATGTGTCTGCCAAACAAATCATCGATCTTCTATTTGAAGAATGTAAAAAGGGTGGTGTGGTCATCAAGCACCCAGACAATGTCACTGGCATTAAAAAAATAGATCATTTAGCAGATGAGGCTTTAGATAGTGGTTCATGGATAGTTGAAACAGATGCTGGTATTGAAAAGGCCAAAGCTGTTGTCATAGCCACAGGAGGTTTGCCTGTACCAGCTATTGGCGCTACTGACTACGCGCTTGATGTGGCAAAGCAATTCAACATCCCGGTCGTGAATGTCAGGCCTGCCTTGGTACCTTTGTCCTTCACATCAGATGAGTTTTCTAATTTAAGTGAATTATCTGGTTTGAGTGTTCCTGTGAAAGTGAAGTCTGGAACAAAGTCTCAACGTTATGGAACATGCCAGTTTGATGAGGATTTATTGCTCACCCACAAAGGCCTATCAGGCCCAGCGATCTTGCAAGGCAGCAGTTATTGGCATGAAGGTGAGGCCATACACATCAACTGGTTCAATGATGTTGATATTGATGAACTTTTTGACGATGATGTCAACCGTTTAAAACTCACTGAAAATATTTTGAGCGCTGTGTTACCGCAACGTTTGGCCAAAGCATTTACTGAGCAAAAGAATCTAATGGGGCGCAAGTGGGCTGAAGTTGGTAAGAAAGACCGTCAAGCTTTGAAGGACCTCTTGACCAACTGGGCAGTCAAGCCTGCGGGCACTCTGGGGTGGAAGAAGGCTGAAGTGATGTTGGGCGGTGTTGATACAAAAGCCCTAGATGGTCAGACCATGATGTCCAAAGACAATCCTGGTTTGTACTTCATCGGAGAGTGTGTGGATGTGACCGGTCATTTAGGTGGACACAACTTTCAATGGGCATGGGCTAGTGGCTTTGTGTGTGCGCATTCTTTAGCACAAAAGACAGAGCTAGCAAGGAAATAAATCACCTTTTTGAGGAACAATCACGTTTTTCCAATTTAGTTCTTGCTTGATCACCTCTGCAAAATTTGAGCTTACATGAGATTCACCATGAATCACAAAAACCTTGCCAGGGGCAGACTTGAACCCTTTGAGCCATCTCAACAAACCTGCTTGATCCGCGTGGGCTGATAAACCACCGATGGTGTGCACTGAGGCTTTAACAAACAGCTCTTTGCCAAGTACTTTGACAGGATTTACTTTATCAACCAAGCGTCTGCCCAAGGTTCCTATTGCCTGAAAGCCTGTGATAATGATGGCATTTTGACTGTGCGGTAAATTCCAGTTTAAGTGATGAACTACTCTACCTGCCTCACACATGCCGCTGGCAGAGATAATGATGGCACCACCTTTGATTCTGTTCAGGGCTTTTGACTCTTCCACATCTGCCACAAATTTAAGATCTACAGCTTGATGATTTTTTGAAAACCACTCCAAGGTGTCTTGAGCTTCTTCATCCAACTCATCAAAATACTTTTCAGTGAGATGAGTGGCTGCGGTGGCCATTGGGGAGTCGAGCCATATGTTGAGGTGAGGTAAGCGCTTTTGGCGAACCAGCTCAATCAACATCAACAGTATTTCTTGGGCACGACCTACGGCAAATGCTGGCATCACAATATTGCCACCGTGCTTCATGGTTTCTGTAATGACACTCACCAACTCATCTTTGGTGTCATCTAAGGTGCGATGCAAGCGATCACCATAGGTTGATTCGACCAATAAGATATCGGCCGACTCAATCAAGTCAGGGTCGGGCATTAAGGGTTGTCCATACATGCCTAAATCACCTGAAGCCACGACGCGTTTCTTTTTATCTTCTTGCTCAACATCAATCACCGCAATAGCTGAACCCAAGATGTGACCAGCATTTCTGAAGTGAGCTTCAATGCCAGCGATAGGCTCAAATACTTGCCCATAGTCATAGGCTTTGAGTTGAGAGAGGCACTCAGTGGCTTGTTTCACGCTGTACAAAACCTGCGGTAGGTCTCCGCGCCATTTACCCAATTTTTGTTTTCTCTCGGCACGCTCAAAATCACTCTCTTGGATATGAGCACTATCGAGCAGCAAAATCTTTAGTAATGCTTGAGTGGCCTTGGTGCAATAAATGGTGCCTTTGAATCCTTGAGCGCAAAGTCGTGGTAATAGGCCACTGTGATCGATGTGTGCATGGGTCAAGACTACAAAGTCTAAGTCTGCAGGGTTAAACGGAAGATCCTCTAAGTTCTTTTCATCTGCATCTCTGCCACCTTGAAACATGCCGTAGTCAATCATCAAGCAAAATTTCTTGCCCTTTATTTCACCCTCTAAATAATGACGGGATCCAGTGACTTCTCCAGCTGCTCCAAAAAACTTGATATGCATTAATTATCCTATGAACTATTTGGCTTAATTACCCAATAATTTCTCGAGAGTTGTTACGATTTCAGCAATGTCATTGATCACTGCAGCGCTTTTCAGGTGATCGCTATTTAAAAACCCATGTTCATTCGCTTGCTTTAAGAAAGACAGTAGTTGATCGTAATAGTTACCCCAGTTGGCAATGATGATTGGTTTGGTGTGGGCCCCAACCTGAAGTCCTGTCCAAACTTCGAATAGTTCATCAAGCGTGCCAAGGCCACCAGGCAAAATTAAAAATGCATCTGATTTTTCCATCATCAAACGTTTTCTTTCGATGATGTCATCCACCACGAAGAGTTCACTCAACTGTTGTTGAATGGGTTCGCGTGAGGTCAAGCCTTTGGGGATGATACCAACCACGGAGCCATTTGCTTCTATGGCAGCCTTGGCAACTGCTCCCATGAGGCCTAAGCGTCCGCCACCAAAGACTATGCCAAAACCTGCATAACTAAGTTCTCTGCCAATTTCAGCAGTTTTAGCAATTATGTCTAAGTTATTGCCGTCGCGTGAGCCGCAAAATATACAAATGTTTTTTTTCATCCCGCAAGCATAATCTACTTCGAACACCATTTTGAATATAGGGGTGTCTCAGAGTAAGATTTAGGTATTAAGGGAATCAGCCCACAAGTATTCAAAGGTAATCAATGCTTTCATCCATATTAGCCATCGGCGCAGGAGCTTCATTGGGAGCGGTGTTGCGTTGGTTATTGAGCTTAGGCTTGAATGCTGTTTGGACAACCATGCCTTTGGGCACTTTGGCGGCCAACTTGATAGGTGCCTACCTGGTTGGTTTCTTGATGAGTCTGTTAGAGGCTCACGCTGGAATGTCGGCCGAATGGAAATTATTTTTGATCACTGGTTTTTTGGGTGGCTTGACCACCTTCTCAACCTTCAGCGCTGAAGTGGTTGCTATATTGCAATCAGGAGCCTATGTTCGCGCATTTGCAACTGTTGCTCTTCATCTCTTGGGTTCCTTGGCTTTGACCATTTTGGGCATTGCTAGCTACCAATGGTTAAAGTAAGCAATTATTTTTTATAAAACTATAAGGACAAACGAATGATCTTAGAAATTGTTGATATCAGTATTGACCCAGCTAAAAAAGCTGATTTTGAAAAAGCAGTGGCAGTAGGGGTCGCTGATGCGATTGCTCCAGCAAAAGGCTTTTGTGGTTACAAGTTAAATGCCGGTATTGAAAAGCCAGGTCGTTACATTTTGATGATTTACTGGGCCACGCTTGAAAATCACACGGTTGATTTCAGAGAGTCAGAAGCTTTCACGCGTTGGAGAGGTCATGTGGGTCCATTCTTCTTGAGCCCACCGAATGTTGAGCACTTCACATTGGCACACAAGTCTTAAGCAATCTTTAAGAATTGTTCATGAGAATTCTGGCCTTGCTTTAAGGTCAGTGAAATAAAGAAAAAGGGGCTTAATAAAGCCCCTTTAACCTTTTAAGAACAGCAATCAATGCTTGATCAAGCTTCCATGATTGGAATCTGTTCAATCTTCGATGCGTTTTCTTGCTCAACATAACGTGCAATGAATGCACCGTTACTGTCCATTGGAAGTTTTGCCCAAACTGTGTAACCGGCGCCTGGCACAACACGCATCGGCTCACCTTTTTCGCTGAAAATTTCTTCAATGACAAAGTCGGTATTGCCACTTGGTTGAATGATTTCTAATTTATCGCCAACAGAGAAGCGGTTCTTCACTTCAATCTTGACCAATTGTTTTTCATTATCAACATCAATCACGTTACCAACATAAAGACTGCGGCCTGAGAGTGAGAAACCGCGCAAATAGTTTTGCTGGTCTTTATCTGGGTGACGGACGTAGAAACCATCGGTGTATCCGCGATTGGCCAAACCTTCTAGGTGACCCATCAAGACTGGATTGAATGGTCGGCCAGCCACAGCATCGTCGATTGCAGAGCGATAGGCTTGCGCTGTTCTGGCAACGTAGTAAGGAGACTTGGTTCTGCCTTCAATCTTGAATGAATCAATACCCATTTCAGTGAGGCGTTGAACGTGTTCAATCGCACGCAAGTCTTTTGAGTTCAAGATGTATGTGCCGTGCATGTCTTCTTCGATCGGCATCCATTCTCCTGGACGATTACCTTCTTCTAGAAGGTAGATATCACCAGTGGCGTCTTCGTCAGCCTTGGCCACTTTGTAGTCCCAGCGGCATGAATTAGTGCATGTGCCTTGATTAGGGTCTCGGTGGTTAAAGTAACCAGACAATAAACAGCGGCCTGAGTAAGCAATGCACAAGGCACCGTGAATAAATACTTCGACTTCCATTTCCGGGCAGTCTTGACGCACTGCTTCGATTTCATCAAGAGACAACTCTCTTGAAAGAATCACTCGGCTAACACCCACTGAACGCCAAAACTTTGCAGCATGTCCGTTCACTGTGTTGGCTTGCACTGATAAATGAATTGGCATGTCTGGCCAATTTTCACGAACCAACATGATCAAGCCTGGATCTGACATGATCAAGGCATCAGGCTTAAGTGCAATCACTGGCTCCATGTCTTTGACATAGGTGCGAGTTTTTGCGCCATGCGGAAAGATGTTTGAAACCAGGTAAAAGTTCTTACCTTGAGCGTGGGCTGTCTCGATACCTTCGCGCAAAACTTCAATGTTGCCGAAGTCATTGTTGCGAACGCGCAATGAGTATCTTGGCTGACCAGCATAAACGGCCGTTGCACCAAAGTCGAAGGCGGTGTTGAGCATGGTCAGGCTACCAGCGGGGGCTAAAAGTTCAGGTGTTTTCATAGCCGCTATTTTAGGCGGTTTCAGGGCGTTTTGCCCGTTAAGCCTATCTTTTGCCTAGGGGTATTTCAGATTATGAGCAAAAAAAGCTCTTAATTGAGAGAAATGCCTCAGAACAGAAGAGAAACAAATGAAATGGGTTGCTTTGAGAGCTATCAAGAGGGACTCTAGAAACGCTCATTCGGCCCTAGGTGGCGCCATTGACCCACGGGAAGATTGCCTAGTGGGATTTGTCCAATACGAATGCGTTTTAGACCAATCACTTTTAAACCAACCAACTCGCACATGCGGCGAATTTGACGTTTCTTACCTTCACGCAAAACAAAGCGCAATTGATCGGTATTCTGCCAACTCACTTTGGCAGGTTTGAGAGCTTCTTCATCGAGTTTTAAACCATGATTGAGTAGTCTCATACCTTCTGCGGTCAAAGTACCTTCAACGCGCACCAAGTACTCTTTTTCGATCGGACTGTTTTCACCAATCAATAGTTTGGCGATACGACCATCTTGAGTTAACACCAACAAGCCGCTTGAATCAATGTCTAAACGTCCTGCAGGTGCTAGACCGCGGGTATTGAACTTACCAGGAAGATTTGCTGATAGCTGGTGCACAAATTGATTTTCTGGCGTGATCAGTGATGCAGCTGGTTTGTATTCTCGATCTTCATCAAAATGAGAAATATATCCAACTGGTTTATTGAGAATGATCGTGTAGCGACGCGCTTGCTGTGCAATCGCCGCTCTCTTTAATTCAATTTTTTGATTGGGAAACGCCCTTGCGCCCAATTCGCTGACAACTTCACCGTCCACCAGTACCAAGCCTTGCTCGATATAGTTATCAGCTTCGCGTCTTGAGCAAATTCCTTGCTCAGACATTAGTTTTGAGATACGTACTTTTTCCACAGGAGTGATTATCGCTTACTTAGGATGCCCAAGCCAAAATAATCGATATCCTGCTGGTCATCAAGGCTGGGGGGTTTGACTATTTTCTTTGAACGATTCTGTCAAAGCCACCTGAAGTCTGGTGTGAATCTTCATCAGTTGCTTGCGTAACAGATAAATGACTGTCCCCATCAATATGGCCAAGATAAAAAGCATGCCCACTGGAGGCAGGATGCTGGAGCTCAACGCTGAAACCAAAAGCATCAATGAAACAATCGCTAAAACTGGCATTAATTGGGTGAAGAGCATTTGAGTGGCGATGCTATCTTCAGGTGAATGATTTTTGGAATGAAGTCTGGCATCTGCCAGCAACATGCCAAGAGCTTCTAATTTTTTGTATATAGCGAACAAAAATGGCGCCGACAGCAAGAGGCTTGTGGCCCACGTGAACGCTTGCTGATAGATCTCAGTGAACCAAACCAAGTGACCAGTGTCAACGTAACTGTTGATGAAAGTGAACACTTTGGTGGCAGACAAGAATAGGGTAATGACCACGCAAGCATTCACGAAAACGTGGAAGGTGATTCTTCGCACAAATGGACGGATGTCTGAACGCATTTGATCATCAGATCTAATTTGACCAAGCCATTCTGAATATTGCACAAACACATTCTTAATTGGATTTGGAATACGTTTACCCATCCAATCGCTCAATGGGTCGGAGCCTTTGATCAAGTATGGTGTGAAGAGGGTGGTGATGGTTGAAACGGCCACCACAATCGGATACAAGAAGTCGCTAGTGACGTTCAGTGTTAAGCCAAGTGATGCAATGATGAATGAGAACTCACCGATTTGTGCTTTACCCATACCAACGCGCATGGAGGTTCTACCATCATGACCAGTAATGAATGTGCCCATACTACAAGAAACAACCTTGATGGCTATCACGGTGAAGCTGATGAGTGCAATCGGAACAGCGTACTTCCAAATGACTCCTGGATCCAATAAAAGACCAATGGTCACAAAGAAGATCGCAATGAACATGTCTTTGACAGGTTCAATTAATTTCTCAATTGAGTGGATGTGGCGTGACTCAGCCATGATTGCGCCAATTAAAAACGCACCCAAAGCAACGCTGTATTCCATTTTGATGACTAAGAGGCAAAAGCCAAAGCAAAGACCCAGGACTGTGACTAACAGCATTTCTTTGCGATGGAACTTTGCCACCACATTCAATAGTCGTGGAATCAATAAGATGCCAGCAGCCAAAGAAATGGTCATGAATAAAATCAGTTCACCAATGGTCATGGCTGCATCAACAGCCTCTAATTGACCAGTTGTGGCAATACCTGTGAGCATCACAATTAAACTGATAGCAACAATATCCTCCACAATCAAAATGCCATAAATGAGGTGAGCAAATTTTTCTTTTTTTAAACCAAGCTCTTCAAGAGCCTTGACTGTGATCGTGGTTGAGGAGATCGCCATCATGGCGCCTAGGAAAATAGAATCCATTGGCGACCAGCTAAAGAAGCGACCAATTTCATAACCAACCCAAATCAGCAAAACAATTTGCGCAATCGCTGCAACAAACGCGGTTGCACCAACTTTAGCGAGTTTTCTCAAGCTAAATTCAAGGCCTAAGCCAAACATCAAGAAGACAACCCCGAGCTCTCCAAGAGTTTTAATGGTCTTTTCGTCAGAAATAAATGGAACAGCGGTGGTATATGGCCCGATAATGAGGCCCGCAATGATGTAACCCAAGACAACCGGTTGTTTTAGGTAATGGAAGATCACCGTGACTACGCCGGCAGTGAGCATGATGACTGCCAAGTCCTTGATGAAATCTACTCCATGCATACGTTTAGTCTCTTTTTAAATTTAACCGCGATAATGTGATTATGGCTTTAATTGTTTTAAATGATGCAAAACTGGCTTTTGGCCACGTTGACCTTCTAGCTGGCACCCAATTTTCACTTGAATCGAGTGAGCGCATTGGCTTAATTGGCCGAAACGGCACTGGCAAGTCGTCTTTGCTCAAGATTTTAGCGGGTTTAGAAAAACTCGATGATGGAAGCCTTCAATACCAGCAGGGCTTGCGCATGGCTTATGTTGCCCAAGAACCGATCTTTGATCCTGTTGAAACAGTGTTTCATGCGGTTTCTCAAGGAGTTGCTAAAGTCAAAGCCCTCAGAGAAGAATATGAAGAGCTCAGCGTGGCTGAGTGGAACGATGATTCTCATCATCGTTTGGATGAAATTCAATCTCAACTAGAGTCAATGAGTGGTTGGAACTGGGAGCAGCGGGTTCATGAAACCCTGGATCGTTTGCATTTGGACCCAGATATCGCAATCGGTGCTCTATCAGGCGGTAATCGCAAGCGTGTGGCTTTGGCTCAAGCATTGGTCGCGGTTCCTGATGTTCTTTTCTTGGATGAGCCTACCAACCACTTAGATCTGGATTCAATCACTTGGCTGGAAGAATTATTAAAAGCATTCAAAGGTTCAGTGGTTTTGATCACCCATGACCGTGCATTCCTAGATGCTGTAAGCACTCAAATTGTGGAGCTCGATCGAGGTATTTTGAGAAGCTACCCAGGTAACTTCACTGCGTATGAGGCTTTAAAAGAGCAGGAGATCGCTTCTGAGGCATTGGCCAATGCCCGTGCTGATAAATTGTTGGCACAAGAGGAGGTCTGGATTCGCAAGGGTGTTGAGGCTCGTCGAACCCGAAGCGTTGGCCGTATTGCCCGCCTTGAAAAGCTCCGAGAAATACGAGCTGCCCGCAGAGATGCCATGGGGCAGATCAAGCTATCGGTTGCCTCAGGTAATCGCAGCGGAAAAATTGTGGCTGATTTAGAAAATGTTAGTAAATCGTATGATCGCCCGATTGTTAAAGATTTCACTGCCACCATCTTGCGTGGCGATAAGGTTGGCTTGTTGGGTCCTAACGGAGCTGGCAAAACAACATTGCTTAAATTAATCCTTGGATCAATTCAGCCGGACAGCGGCACAGCCACGATGGGCTCTCAAATTGATATTGCCTACTTTGACCAAATGCGCGAAGGTCTTGATCTGAATGCCACACTGGAGGACTACATCAGCCCTGGCAGTGAGTGGATTGAAATCAACGGCGCGCGCAAGCACGTTAAAAGTTATCTAAATGATTTCTTGTTCTCTCCTGAGAGAGCTAATTCTCCCGTGAGTACCTTATCGGGTGGAGAGCGCAATCGACTCTTGCTGGCCCGTTTGTTTGCTAGACCAGCCAACGTCTTGGTTCTTGATGAGCCGACAAACGACTTGGATATAGATACTCTGGAATTATTAGAGCAATTGCTCCAAGATTACAAAGGCACTGTTTTCTTGGTCAGTCACGACAGAGCGTTTTTAGATAATGTGGTCACCTCAATCATCGCTTATGAGGGAGATGGATTTTGGCGTGAATATGAGGGCGGCTACGAAGATTGGAAGATTCAGAAAAAGAGATCAGAAGAGTATCGAAATAATCAATCTGGTAGCTCTGAACCTTCTAAGTCAAAGTCTCTAGCAACAGAGCCTGTCAAAGCCATATCCAATAAAGAAGCGCCAAAGTCCCAAAAGTCAGTGGTGCAAAAGTTGAATGGCAAGGAGCGCGCAGAGCTTGAGGCCATTCCCTTGCAAATCGATGATCTAGAAAAAGAGCAGGCGAGCATCAGTGAGAGCTTGGGCGATCCTGAGATTTATAAAAACAGACCAGCTGATGTGATTACTTTACAAGAAAACTTAAAAATCATTGAAGCAAAGTTAAGTGCCTTGATGGCGCGCTGGGAAGATCTCTTAGAGCGTTCGAGTTCTTAAAGCGTCAGATTCTTAATAACTTAAGTATCAATGAAGTGCTGCATAAATTGCTGCTGCAATGAGTGTGGCACTTCCTACAATTGCACTGATAAACCGATCATGAAAATCAGGGCAAACAAACTCAACATGCCCGTTAAACCAGACGTGAGAGTCAGACCTAGAAAGTTTTGATGGGATGCACCCATCATCCAGACCGGTTGACTTGGTAGGGTGTACATGAAAGGATGAACCAATAAAAACACCAAGGCGGTTCTGGCAAATAGCTGATGCACTTGTAAGACCCAATCAATGCCCAAGACCTTAGAAAGCAACTTCACTCGGCCAGATAGCCAAAACTCAATCAGGACAATGTTGAAGCCAATCATGGCTAGGCCTGAGGAAAACTCATCAAGCCAGGGTCGATTAGGAAGGCTGAGCCCCATGGAAATACCCAAGGGTAGCAAAACAAGACTCAGATAAATCAATAAGCTGATGTAACTCAACACATTTATGGTCATATTCCCATTATGATTGCGTACAGAAGATATTTCTATAAGAAATGTTAAATTTGTAATTTATAAGAATGAATAAAAATATTGTTGATTGATTAATCGATCAATTAGTTAATTAAATTGGTAGCCATGAGAACATTTTTAGCCGCACCTCCTGTTTCAGCCTTTGCCATGGTCATGGGTTTATCTGGCCTCTCTTTGACTTGGTCAAAACTTTCTCATGTGTCTCAATTTCAATTGGCCCAAGATATTTCTTTGGCATTTGGTTTGTTGGCCATCGCTGTATTTTTAGTGCTTGCTGTGGGCTTGATTCGTAAGCAATTAAAAACTCCTGAAAAATTAGTTGAAGAGTGGAACCACCCGGTGAAGTCTTCATTCTTTGGCGCTATTTCGGTGGGCGTTTGTTTGGTGGCTGCGGTGATTGTTCCTTATTCATTCCAGGTGGCAGAGATAGTTTGGCTTTTTGGAGCTGGCTTACATTTGATAGCTTTATTGGCCGTTGTGAACGCTTGGGTTCATCGTGAAAGCCTACAAGCAGCTCATGCTTGTCCAGTTTGGTTCATTCCAGCAGTGGGCAATGTGGTCATTCCTTTGGCTGGAGTGAAATTAGGTTATTTTGAAATCTCATGGTTTTTCTTTGGCGTTGGTCTGATCTTTTGGGTTGTGCTTTTATCTTTGGTGATGCACCGTTTGATGTTTGTTCAACCACCATTGCCCGATCGCCTTAAGCCTACGATGGCAATATTTTTGGCTCCGCCAACAGTGGCATTCTCATCATGGCTTCTGTTAACTCAAAGAACGGTGGAGCAGGGCCTTGATCCTTTTGGACACGTCTTGATTGCGATTGGGTTTTTCTTTGCCTTCTTTTTAATCACGCAATTTAAAAAGTTTGCACAATTACCTTTCTTCATGTCTTGGTGGGCTTATTCATTCCCATCAGCATCATTCACTGTCGCGGCATTTAACTATGCTTTATTTGTACCAACCGCTATTTATGTCGCTTATATCGCTCTGATTTTCACAACGATTTTGATTGTGGGCTTATTCGTCAGAACTTTGATGGCCATACATATGAAAGATCCTCATTGGGTTGATTGATCATTTACCCCATTTCCATTGTTGAGAATCATTCTCATGTAAGATGGTGCTTGTAGTTCACTCATTTCGCACAAGCCAGCGGTTCTCTCCCCTTTAGCAAGCCAGTGCCTATTTTTATAGGAGGGCTTATGTGCAGTACGTTTCACGACATTCGTAAAAGCTTTGCTTCGTTAAGAGTTGAAAAGAAACATCGGCATCGAGAGATTGCATCGTTTCTAAACGTCACAGAAGTCGAATTAATAGACTCACATGTGGGCGTCACAAAACTAGAATCAATCAAGTCGTTTCCCAATCTGGCGAGAGCCATCAGATTGAAGCCATCATGGTCAAATATCACCCAGGATATTCAAGGTTTTGGTGAGGTCATGAGCTTGACAAGAAATTCTCATGCGGTTCATGAAAACTTATCGTTTTACAAATATGCATCATCCAGTGGTGATGTTGGGATGGTGCAATCTGATGAATTGGCGATACATTTGATGTATGAAAAGTGGGAGTTTGGATATCTCTTTGAAGAATGCAAATCCCATGTTTTAGAACGCAGCATTCAATTTTTTGATGGGTTTGGGGAGCCAGTTCATAAGATCTTTCTCTTGCCGCACAGTCATCATTGGTACTTTGACGAGGTTGCAAAAAGATGGTCGGATTCAAATCAGGAGCCAGGAATCCTTCTCCAAGAAAAAGCAGAGCCTCATCAAGCAACAAACAGCGGTGCATTGGCGTCCATCATCGAGGAGCGGCACACCAGTCAACAAGAGATCATTGATGCTGGTGTGGTGCAATCCTTATTGAGTTCATCTATACAACTCAAGTTACCGTTGATCATCACTGTTCAAAATCATGGGGTGAGTCAATCTCATGATGGAGTGCTTGAGGCGATTCGGGATCATAACGATTGGCTACACCTCATCAATCAGCAATTCAATTGCCATTTGCAATTAGCGCACATACCTAAAATTTGTATCAACCATCAGTACAACCCATTTCTAATTGAGATGTTGGATAAGGAAGGTGTTATCTTGGTATCGATTGCTCTATCTGCCAAAAACACATCTGCTGATAGGCAGGCATGGGCAGATCTGCTAGAGCAGGCCATTAAAGGTGAACTGAGTCTTTTAGGATAAATCAGCAACTTTTAAGTAAAAGGAATAAAATAGAAGGACTGATATGCGTATATCGGGGCCGACATGGTTTCGACGTGGATTGCAAAGCATTGAGGGCATACCGAGGACCCGTCATCTCGTAAAACAATGGGAATGCAATAACTGCAAACGACGAACGTTTCGCACTAGCCGCTTAATTGCGGTTGCCCCTGAACTGATTCTCTCTTGGGTCAGCTAACGCAAGTTAGATCAGGGTCATTTACAAGAGATAAGGTTGCATAGTGTCGTGATGTGCAGCTCGAAAATTTAGCGAATCGCTTGTTTGTAACGTGTTGGTCCGTGACAGACTGGTTAAATTAAATGACACAACTAAGTATGTAGAACTCTATGTGGAGGATTTACGGACGCGGGTTCGATCCCCGCCGGCTCCACCAATTAAAAAGCCTCATCCTTGGATGAGGCTTTTTTCTTCAAATTTATTCTTTAATATATTAGGCAGTCGCTAATCTCCACAGAGACGTCACCTCAGCTGCTCTAGCGCGATACAAAGGATCTTGAGTGTCAAGGGCTTTGATGTGGGTTGGTCTGACATCATTGCGGCCCAAAACTTTTAATCCGGCTGCTTCAATCCATGACAACAGTTCTGCGCGCGTTCTCAAGCCCAAGTGTTCTGCCAAATCTGACAAAATTAACCATCCTTCACCTTCTGGAGCAAGATGATCTTTTAAGCCCGCTAAAAATCCTTTGAGCATTTGACTATCTGGGTCATACACAGCATATTCAATCGGTGAGCTAGGTCTTGCTGGAACCCAGGGTGGGTTACAGATGATCAAGGGAGCTGTGCCTTCTGGGAAAAGATTGGTTTGCATCAATTTAACTTGCTTGCCAATACCGAGACCTTCAATGTTTTCTGTGGCACATTCAATCGCACGCTCATCTTGGTCGGTTGCCACAATCTTTTGAATACCTCGTTTGGCTAGAACCGCTGCCAAAACGGCTGTACCTGTACCAATATCAAATGCCAATGATTGTTTGGTAACAGAAGCTGGGAAGGGTGCTTTTTCTAGTAGGCTAATGTATTCATAACGAACTGGCGCAAAAACTCCGTAGTGAGGGTGGATTCGACCATCGCCCAAATCTTTGAGGGCGTCCAGTGCCATGCCATTCTTGCGCCACTCTAATGAGCCAATAAAGCCCAGTAAATCTCTCAAAGACATCACGTAGGGTTCAGTGACTGCACCATAAACTGCCAAGCAAGCCTGGCTAACATCAGGAGCCCTTCTGAGAGGAATGGTGTGATCTGGGTCCACCTGTATCAATAGCATGCCCAGTGTTCGACTTCTTTGTGACTGAGTTAAGCGATGTTTGTGAAATATTTCTGACATCGGTACAGCCAGAGGAATAACGCCTTCTTGCTTATTCTTAGAAGATTTTTGATTACGAATACTTTTCTTAGAGGGCTTGTCTGCACGGCGTGACATCGCTTGCAGTAATTGCTTGGCGTTTTGGAAGTCACCTCGCCAAATGATGCCAGTGCCTTCGCAAGCAACACGGTATGCCTCATCAGCTGTGAGGGTGTCATCTGCAATGATCAATTTTTTAGGCGGTGGCAAACCTTTTTCTGAGCGCCAACGGCATGAATGTGTGGTTTCGCCTTCGTCCCAGCTGATGGGTGGGTGAGCGGTTTCGTGAGAAAGATTTTTATACATGATGGTGTCCCATCAATATTTGCTTGGCTAAGATATCAATTCCTTTGGCAGATAAGTCTGCGGTGTTATAGCTTGTCGCTGTTTCATAATTCACATAATTGGAATTTTGTGAGCGACGGTAGAGTGCATCATAGTGCTGTTCAAGTAATTCAGTGACCAATGTAGGCCATTGACCATTTTCAGCCAGTGATTTCCAGTGAGATAAAGTTTCTTTGCTGTGCAGATCTTTCAGATAATCGATGGTACTGATCAAATGTTGAGGATCTTGAACAAAGTAATCGTAGTCTGAAATCAAAAATTCAACCCTGGCTTCAACACTGGCTTCAATTTTGATGCAAGGACTTTTGCGCATGGTTTCTAATAAAACGTCGGGCACATGTAGGCTGCCAATCTTTCGGCTTTCTGCCTCAACAAAAACAATCTTGCTCGCATCCAATTTTTCTAAAGCTTGAATGAGCTTAGTCTCAAACATTTTCTGACTGGGTTGTGGAATATTTGGAATATTGCCAAGGACCGAACCTTTATGAATCGCTAATTGCTCCAAATCTAAAACTTGCGCACCCAGTTGATTCAGTTTTTCTAGAACACGGCTCTTGGCACTGCCAGTTTGCCCAGTGATCACCATGTATTTGAATTGTTGAGGCAAGGCATTGAGTTTGGTGATAACTTCTTTGCGGTAAGACTTGTAGCCACCATCCAAGATTTGGGCATTCCAACCAATTTGTCGGAGGATGTGCGTCATTGAACCACTGCGTTTGCCGCCACGCCAACAGTAAATCAAAGGATTCCAGTTTTTAGGTTTATCTTTGAATTCAGTTTCAATGTAAGAAGCAATTGTTTTTGCAATCAATGCTGCGCCAACTTTCTTGGCTTCAAATGGTGAGGCTTGTTTGTACATGGTTCCAACGATGACACGTTCCTCATTGGATAAAACTGGGCAATTAATCGCCCCAGGGATGTGATCATCGGCATATTCCGCAGGCGTGCGCACATCGATGATTTCATCGAAGCTTAAACGCTCAAGGATGTCGGCGGTGATGGAGGATTTCATGGGCTTGCAAAGTACATAAGACAATTGAATGAGCTCAATTTTCCCATGGTATTGACCAACATTCTTAAATTATTGATTTATTTATAAAACAAATAGCCTGATGCTTGCAAACAAAAGGCATAGACCGATGATTTGCATGATGGACCAGCGCCTAATAAACAAGAGGTAAAGCGAGATCAGTGTGATGCCAATTGAGATTAATTCAGGATGTTGGGTAAAGCCTTTGGGCCAATACACATGAATCATAAAAAAACTACCCAAATGAAGAATCATCCCAACAACGGATGCTGTGATGAATTTCAAGATTTGATTTAGCTTGTCGTATTGTTTACTCATCTCTACCAGTGGCGCGCCCAGCAGAATGAACATGAATGATGGCAAGAATGTGAACCAAGTGGCAACAATGGCACCCAGAGCGCCCGCCCAAAATAGATTTTCAATGCCAAGCAACTCTTGTTTGAACGAACCCAAGAATCCTACGAATGCCACAATCATGATCAATGGACCAGGTGTGACTTCGCCTAGGGCTAAGCCATCAAGAATTTGTGTGGATGTGAGCCATTGAAATTGTTCAACACTTGCTTGGTGAACATAAGGTAATACGGCATAAGCCCCACCAAAAGTTAAGAGGGCTGCTTTGGTGAAGAACCATGACATTTGACTGTAGGTATTACCCCAACCAAATGCGCTGATCAAAAGCACAAAAGGTATTAGCCAAAGTAAAAGTCCGGACAAGCCAATTTTAAAAAAGTGTTGAGGGCTTAACTTGGCTTGGCTAGCTAATTGAACTTCAAGCTCAGCTTTGACCGTCTTACTTCGGTTGACTTTGTGATAAATCAATCCGGCCATTGATGCACCGAGTATCACCAATGGGAAAGGAAGATTCAATACCAGTAAAGCTATAAAAGTCATTAAACAAACAGTTGTTAAAGATGGTGTTGTTAAAGTTTTCTTACCCATCTTGTAGGCAGCAAAAAAGATGATGGCAATCACAGCAGGTTTGACGGTATCAAAAAGTGTGATGAGCCATGCCTGTTCACCAAAAATCAGATAGACCCAAGACAGGCCTATGAATAAAAGCAAAGAGGGCAAAATAAATAAAACTCCAGCAATGACGCCACCCCATGTTCGATGCATGAGCCAGCCTAAATAAGTTGCTAATTGCTGGGCTTCTGGGCCAGGCAATAGCATGCAGTAGTTCAATGCATGAAGAAAGTTTTCTTCAGAAATCCAATTCTTTCTTTCCACCAATTCTTGATGCATGGTGGCAATTTGACCAGCCGGACCACCAAAACTAATGAAGCCGAGTTTGAACCAAAATCTAAAAGCCTCACTCAAGCTCGGAACGGAAATAAATTGATGATTGAGTGTTTGATCGGAGCTTGATTGAGATGGCTTCATACTCGATCAACTTGCCAATAAAATGGTACTTAATTCTGATGGGTGGTGGATGATGTGATCGGCACCCCATTCGCTGAAGTGCTCATCGCATCCACAATAGCCGTAAGCCGCTGCCACTGTTTTCATGCCTGCAGCTTTGCCTGCCTCAATATCTCTGAGGTCATCGCCAACATAGATGCAATTCAGTGGGTTCACTGAACAAATTTCAGCAGCTTTCAGAATTGGGGCAGGGTGAGGTTTTGCAAATGGCGTTGTATCTCCACCAATGATGACTTGACTACGCTTTGCTAAATTCATCAAGTTTAATAACGGGTGCGTCAAGCGCTCAGATTTGTTGGTCACAATGCCCCAGGTGATGGAGTGATTTTCAAGATTATCCAAAATGTCTGAAACACCATCAAAAAGCTTGGTATGAACACAAATATCTTTTTCGTAGTTCGCTAAAAACTCCAGACGAAGTTCTTCAAATGCTGGATGATCTTTATCATATCCAAACGCACCAAAAATCAAACCTCTAGCCCCAGCGGATGCACGTGGACGAAGGATTTCATATGGCAGGGGATCTAGATTTCTTTTGATACGCAGAAGATTGGCTGCAGCCACCAAGTCGGGAGCTGTATCAGCCAAAGTGCCATCTAAATCAAAAAAGACGCCTTCATAAAGAGGAGTCTTTTTTGCATTGGATGAAGACGCCGATTCTGTATTTGGCATTAATTATTTTTCGATGTTGCGATCATGTAGTTAACATCAGTATCGCGACCCAGTGAATAAACTTCTGTGAATGGGTTGTAGGTCATGCCCAACAGTTCATTCATTTGTAAATCAGCTTGTCGAATAAATTGACTGAGTTCTGAAGGCTTGATGAATTTTTTGTAATCGTGAGTACCTTTAGGCAACAAGCGAAGTACATATTCGGCACCGATGATGGCGAATAAATAAGATTTTGGATTTCGATTCAAGGTGCTGAAGAAAACATGTCCGCCAGGTTTGACCAAAGTTGAGCAAGCTTGAATGATGCTCATTGGATCTGGTACGTGCTCAAGCATCTCCATGCATGTCACAACGTCATATTGGCCAGCTTCTCTTTGGGCCAAATCTTCGGCGCTGATTAATTCGTAATCAACTGGAACAGAGGTCTCTAGGCTGTGAAGCTCTGCCACTTGCAAGGCTTTTTTAGAAAGATCAATACCCTTGGTCTTTGCGCCCATTTTGGCCATCGATTCAGCCAAAATGCCGCCACCGCAACCTACATCAAGAACTCGCTTGCCTTCTAAGCCGACGTGTTGATTGATCCAATCCAAGCGAAGAGGATTGATTGCGTGTAGGGGCTTAAATTCGCTGGTGGGATCCCACCAACGGTGCGCTAAAGCGCTAAATTTATCTAATTCGGTTTGATCTGCATTCATGGCTCTATTCTAATCAAGGAAGAGAAAGTGTGTTCGGGCTTCTGAAACGGGATCTTTGGGCGTAAAAAAACCCGGCAGAACCGGGTTTTTAATAAAAGCTAAACTAAATTAGTTTTTACGTGTACCAATCGCTTCGATCTGAACGCGACGGTTCTTAGCGCGACCTTCCTTAGTCTTGTTATCAGCAACTGGCTGTGACTCGCCTTTGCCTTCAACGTAGATACGCTTAGCTTCGATACCTTGGCTTACCAAGTATTTCTTCACTGCTTCAGCACGGCGGATAGACAATTTTTGGTTGTAAGCATCTGTACCGATTGAGTCGGTGTGACCAACAGCAACGATCACTTCAAGAGTCAAGCTCTTTACCTTACCAGCCAAGCTATTCAAGCTTGCTTTGGCAGCAGGTTTGATGGCTGATTTATCAAAATCAAACAATGCATCCGCATTCAAAGTAACTTTTGCGGCTGCTTTTGGTGCAGCTTTAGCCTTTGCAACAATTGCGCCGTCACAACCTGGAGCAGCTGTCGCTGGAGTCCAGTTGGAGTTACGCCAGCAAAGTTCATTTGTACCGTTTTTCCAAGCGGCACCTGAGCTGCTTACCCAGTTGTCGACTGATTTTTGAGCAAAAGCAGTTGAGCTAATAGCGATACCAGCGATAGCAAGTAGTTGTAGTAGTTTTTTCATTTTTATTCCTCAAATTATCTGTGTGGAGGCTGATCCAAATTGGATTGACAATATTTTAACACTATAAATCATATAAATAACAGTCCGCGAGTGATAAACTCGCCTGATGGAAATTACACAAAATAACGCTGCCAAAGAGACACACCCAATATCCCTAGAAGACGAGATGCGCCGGTCCTATTTGGACTATGCCATGAGCGTCATTGTGGGCAGAGCTTTGCCCGATGTGAGAGACGGATTAAAGCCCGTTCACCGTCGTGTTTTGTTCGCGATGCATGAGTTAAACAACGACTGGAACAGGGCTTACAAGAAGTCTGCCCGTATCGTCGGTGACGTGATCGGTAAGTATCACCCCCATGGTGACTCCGCTGTTTACGACACCATCGTTCGTATGGCGCAGGATTTCTCCTTGCGCTACATGCTGGTCGATGGTCAGGGTAACTTTGGTTCCGTGGACGGCGACAACGCTGCGGCGATGCGTTATACGGAAATTCGTTTGGCGAAGATAGCCCATCAGCTATTAGACGATTTAGATAAAGAAACCGTTGATTTCGGACCGAACTATGACGGTAGCGAAAAAGAGCCATTGATTCTTCCGGCAAAAATACCAAATTTATTGATCAATGGATCTTCAGGTATTGCGGTGGGTATGGCCACCAATATTCCTCCGCATAACTTGGACGAAGTTGTTTCTGCTTGTTTGCATTTGCTCAATCATCCAGAGTGCACGATTGATGATTTGATGGAAATTATTCCAGCCCCTGATTTCCCAACGGCTGGAATCATCTACGGTATCCAAGGTGTTAAAGATGGTTACCGAACTGGTCGTGGTCGCGTGGTCATGCGTGCCAAGACTCACTTTGAAGACATGGATCGCGGTTCACGTCAATCAATCATCGTTGACGAATTACCGTATCAGGTCAATAAAAAGACCTTGCTTGAGCGCATCGCTGAACTCATCACTGAGAAAAAGGTCGAGGGTATCTCAGACATTCGTGATGAGTCTGATAAATCCGGTATGCGCGTTGTGATTGAATTGAAGCGCGGTGAAGTACCTGAAGTGGTGCTGAACAACCTATACAAATACACTCAATTACAAGACACCTTCGGTATGAACATGGTGGCCTTGGTCGATAACCAGCCACGCTTGTTGAACTTGAAGCAGATGTTGGATTGTTTCTTGTCACACCGCAGAGAAGTGGTGACTCGTCGAACTGTTTTCGAACTTCGCAAAGCCCGTGA
>JAGVCB010000197.1 GCA_020059445.1 Polynucleobacter sp.
CAGAGGGTGGTGGCGGTGGCGGTGAAATTATCGCGGTTGGCACCCCTGAAAAAGTTGCTAAAGTAGCAAAAAGCTACACTGGCAAATACCTGGCACCTTTATTGAAATAGGTCTAAAGACATATACTCTAGCCATGACTCATCAAACTTCTGCACAAAACCAGCGAGCCATTGATTTGGCCAGAGAGACTTTGGCCATTGAAGCTGAAGCAATTTTGACGCTCCAAAAAAACCTCACGCAAAAAAATGCCGAAAAGTTTGCCTATGCGATTGAATTGCTATTAGCTTGCAAAGGTCGTATTGTGGTCTCCGGAATTGGTAAATCTGGCCATATTGGTAGAAAAATTGCAGCGACTTTTGCGTCGACTGGCTCACCTGCCTTTTTTGTTCATCCAGCTGAAGCAAGTCATGGTGACTTGGGCATGGTCACTCAACATGATGTCTTTGTAGCATTCTCAAATTCTGGTGAAACCAGTGAACTGACTGCAATCGTTCCCATCATCAAAAGAACTGGCGCAAAGCTCATTGCACTCACAGGCAATCCAGAATCATCGTTAGCATCATTAGCAGATTCGCACATCAATGTGTCCGTTGAAAAAGAAGCCTGCCCTCTCAATTTGGCACCCACTGCCAGCACCACAGCCTCTTTAGCGATGGGCGATGCTTTAGCAGTTGCACTGCTCGATGCAAGAGGATTTAAACCTGAAGATTTTGCCCGCTCACACCCTGGCGGCAATTTAGGAAGAAAGTTGCTTACTCACGTGCGCGATGTCATGAGGGGTGGTTCAGAGGCTCCTCGAATAAATATCAAGGCAAGCATCACAGACGCTTTGTTAGAAATCACTTCCAAGCGCATGGGCATGACCGTGGTAGTGGATGATTCGGAAAAAGTTGTTGGCATTTTCACAGACGGTGATTTGCGGCGCTTGATCGAAAAGAATATTCAGTTTCAAGGCACCTCTTTAAAAGATGCCATGACCCCAAATCCAAGAACCATCTCTCCGGATCTTTTGGCGGCTGAAGCGGTTGAAATGATGGAACGTCATCGCATCAATCAACTCGTGGTTGTAGATGCCAATGGAGTTCTTATGGGAGCTCTCAACCTTCACGATCTTTTTGCAGCACAGGTTATTTAATATGTCGAATGCCTTCAGCCCAATGGTCACCAATCCACACACAGAGCACCCTCAAGCAATTGACCGTGCTGCCAAGGTCAAACTTTTGGTTTTAGATGTTGATGGCGTTTTAACTGATGGTAGTTTATTGATCGGTCAAGATGGTAAAGAAGCACTCAAAATTTTTGACAGCCTGGACGGCCATGGCATCAAGCTACTTCAGTCAACAGGTGTGATTGTTGCAATTATCACGGGACGCAATTCTTTGATGGTTGAAGGTCGCGCAAAAGAATTAGGCATCAAACATGTACAAATGGGTGTCTCTGAAAAATTCAAAGCTCTAGAGATATTATTAGAACAAACCAAGCTAACTCTCTCAGATTGCGCAGCAATGGGTGACGATTGGCCAGACCTATCAGTACTTCCAAAAGTTCATTTTGCAGCGTGTCCCGCTCAAGCGCATGAAGAAGTGAAAAAACGCGTGCACTTTATTACCAAGCGCTCGGGTGGGGCCGGAGCAGTTCGTGAAGTTTGTGACTTGATCTTAGTGGCTCAAGATAACTATCAGCGTTTACTCCAAGAGTCTTTATAAGCATGGGAATCATGGCCCAAGTTTTAAAATTCTTGCCAATGCTATTGATGGCATTCTTGACCCTGGGCACTTACTGGATGGTTCAAATGAACGAACCAAACTTAGAAACTGAAAAACAAAAACGTCATGTTCCTGACTACATCATGGATGGTATTGTTGTTACCACTTTAGGCCCTGAAGGCAATACAAAATTTCGTGTGCTTGGTCAAAAGCTGACTCATTATGAAGATGACGCCAGTTCAGAAATAGATTGGCCCATTGCCAGAAGATTTCATGAAACCAAGCCTGCCATCACCGTTAGGTCCGATAAGGGCTTTTTAGATGGCGACATGACGATATTAGACTTAGTTGGCAATGCCAGTCTTACTCGCCCAGCTCAAGCAGCCACAGCAACACAAGCAGGCAGTTCACGATTATTCATGAGCTCAAGCAAATTCACAGTTCTTATGAATGACGACATTGTTAAAACAAATCGTCCCGTTAATTTAGAGCAAGGTCAATCAATCATGACTTCGCAAAAAGGTGCCATTTTTGATAATGTTAATCAAAAATTAACCATGATTGGTCAGGTCAAGGGTCGTATTGAATCAGAACCTAAAGGCAATGCACCGTGAGGTTTCGCTTATTCACTTATTCCTTTTGCTTGAGCATCGGCATTGCACTTGGTCTGTTCGCCATACCTGTACACGCGGAAAAAGCCGATAAAGACAAGCCCATTGCCTTGAGCTCTGATAAAGCTCAATTTGATGATGTCAAACAGATTTACTATCTTGAGAGTAATGTTCTTTTAATCAAAGGTTCATTGATCATCAAAGGTGAAAAAGCTGAAGTCAAAATTGATCCTGAGGGCTATCAATTTGTCACGATTTTTGCAAAACCAGGAGAGCTGGCCAGTCTTCGACAAAAACGAGATACTGGGTTCAACGATTTCATTGAAGGCTTTGCCGAATTGATTGAATATGATGGCAAAACAGATATTTCCATCCTTCACAAGCAAGCCAGAATGAACCAAATTTCTGGCACAAGGGTCACTGACCAATTAAATGGCGACAAAATTCACTATGATGGAAATAATGAAAAATATAATGTTGTTTCTAAAGCATCTGTGAAATCAACCTTATCACCGAGAAGAAAAGAATTAACAGGACCCTCAAAATAATGAGCACTCTCCAATCCACCCTCACTGCTGTTGGTCTTCAAAAAAAATATGGTTCCAGAACTGTTGTTACCGAAGTGGGCGTTGAAGTAAAAAGTGGTGAAGTGGTAGGCCTATTAGGGCCCAATGGTGCAGGTAAAACGACATCCTTTTACATGATTGTTGGTTTGGTTCCATTGGATGGCGGCGAAATCACTCTTAACGGCCAAGTCATCACCCATTTCCCGATTCATCAACGTGCCAAGCTTGGCCTATCGTATTTACCCCAAGAGGCCTCTGTATTCAGAAAGCTGACTGTTGAAGAGAATATTCAAGCCGTTCTAGAGCTTCAAGAAGAAAATGGTAAGCCGCTGGCTAAAAAAGAAATTCAAAGTAGATTAGATTCACTCTTACAAGAATTACAGATTTCACATTTGCGCAGTAATCCAGCGATGTCTTTGTCAGGCGGTGAACGCCGCAGAGTTGAAATTGCAAGGGCCCTAGCATCACAGCCAAAATTCATTCTGCTTGATGAACCGTTTGCCGGCGTGGATCCAATTGCGGTTGGTGAAATTCAAAGAATCGTGCGATTTTTAAAAGACCGTCAAATTGGCATATTGATCACCGACCACAATGTTCGAGAAACTTTGGGTATTTGTGATCATGCTTACATCATCAGTGAGGGCAAAGTGTTGGCTGCAGGCAAACCATCTGACATCATTGATAACGAAGCCGTTAGAAAAGTGTATCTGGGCGAAAACTTCCGGATGTAATTTTTAAAGCAAAAAACGTACCAATACAGCAATGACGGTCTAAAATGACCGTAACATGAAAGCATCTCTTCAGCTCAGATTCTCACAAAATCTGGCATTAACGCCTCAACTGCAACAATCAATCAAGCTTTTGCAGCTTTCAGCGATGGAGCTTGAACAAGAGCTGATTCAAGCTGCTGAGCAGAATCCATTGATTAACTACGAATCTGAAACCAGCCTTTCGGATAAAGAACCCTTAGAGCATTTTTCACATCGCAGTCTCGGGGGCTCAAGGAGCAATCAATTCAGCGATGAAGATGATGATCGCTTGGCAAGAATTAGCTTGCCAGAATCTCTCCTCGATTCATTGATTGCTCAAATCAAACTTTTACGCATCAGCCCAGAGGAGAAAGCCTTGATGGGTTTTGTCGCTGGAAATCTCAATGAGCATGGCTACCTCGATGTTGACTTGAAAGAATTAGCGGAGGAGCTCGACCCGCACATCGACCCTGAGGACGGCAGCGCCCTTGAGCAAGTCAAAAGAGCATTGGTCAGATTACAACAATTGGAGCCAGCAGGTGTAGGCGCCAGAGACTTAACAGAATGCCTACGTCTACAGCTAGAAAATTTTCCCACCGATAATAAATTAACCATGGCCTGGAAAATTGCTCACAAGATTTGCAGTGACTATCTTGATATTTTGGCCAACAAAGATTGGGCCAGAATTAAAAAGCTCTTAAAAGTGGATGATGAAGACCTTCAAGACAGCATTCAATTAATCAAAGCCTTAAAACACAATCCCACATCTGAGTTTGACACTCATGTTGATTCAACCTTGATTCCAGATGTCATCTTGAAAAACCACAGGGGACAGTGGACAGTTACCCCAAACCCTGCTGCAACCCCAAAAATAAGCCTTCACGAAGAATACGCAAAAGTGATCAAAGATAATCGAGGCAAAGAAGGCATGGATGCTTTGCAGCAAAAATTACAAGAAGCTAGATGGCTGGTTAAAAATGTGCTACAAAGAAGTGACACCATCTTAAAAGTTGCAAAAGCAATCGTGGATAGACAGCAAAACTTCTTCAATCATGGGCCGATCGCTATGCGACCATTGGTTTTGAGGGAAATTGCAGACACGATTGGCATGCATGAATCCACTGTCTCTCGCGTCACAACTCAAAAATACATGGCCACTCCTGCTGGCTGTTTTGAGTTCAAGTACTTTTTTGGCAGCCAAATATCGACCGATACCGGCGGCTCCGTATCTTCAACAGCCATCAGAACACTGATCAAACAAGCTGTTGCCGAAGAAAACAAAGAAAAACCCCTCTCAGACACTCAAATCGTTGATCTACTGGCTTCAAAGGGATTTGTGGTGGCTAGACGAACAATTGCTAAATACAGGGAATCTCTGCGCATCCCTGCCGTTCATTTGCGCAGAAAAAAATAGGGAGCAATAGATGAATATCAAAATCTTGGGTCATCACGTCGAAATCACCCCTGCGATGCGCTCGCATTTAGAAGATAAATTAGAAAAAATCAGCGGCCATTTCGACCAAGTACAGAACATGACTGTCACTTTGTCTATTAACAATGAAAAAGAGAAGGATCTAAGAAATCATGCAGAAATAACGCTTCACCTGAAAGGCAAAGACCTCTTTGCCGAGGCCCACAATGGCGATATGTATCACGCGATGGATTTAGTCGTAGACAAACTCGACAGACAAGTGCTCAAGCACAAGGAAAAAGTTCAAGATCATCACCATCAAACCTTGAAAAACACTTGATTAAATAGGCCAAGGCAATCTTATAATGCACTGCACACATGAATGCCTTGGCCCAACTCATCACCCCCAACAATATCTCCTTAGATATTGAGGTTTCTTCTCGTGAAGAGTTATTTATTTTCGTAGCACAACTCTTTGAAAAAAATCATGGCATTGCAGCAGATTTAGTCAAGAGTTGTTTGGAAGAGCGCGAAGCTCTTGGTTCAACTGCCTTAGGTAATGGCATTGCAATTCCTCATGGCAGAGTGAAGCTCCTTGAGCAAGCTCATATCGGTTTTGTACGATTAAAAGAAAGCATTCACTTTCATGCATCTGATACGCAGCCAGTTAAAGCATTGGTGATCATGCTGGTTCCTGAAGCTGCCACTCAAGCTCACTTGGATATCCTTGCAAAAGTTGCTCAAACAATCTCAGACAACGACAATAAAAACATTCTCCTCACAGAGCCCAGTGCTGATAATATTTATCAATTACTGACCGCCTGGAATTAATCAAATGACCCAGCCACTCAATTTAGCCAGTGTCACCGCACAAACGCTCTTTGATGACAATATTTCTGAGTTGAAGCTAAGCTGGATTGCAGGTCTTGAGGGCTCAGACAACAGCTTCAGCTCTGAGGCAGTGAAACTTGCCTCATCTTCATCAGATCTTGTTGGTCACTTGAATCTTATTCACCCGGACCGTATGCAGGTTTTTGGTGTTCCAGAAATCAACTATTACGAAAAATTAGATCCCGATAATCGCAAGCGTGAGCTTGCAGGATTGATATCTTTAAAGCCGCCGTGTCTGATAGTTGCCGATGGCTGCGAGCCGCATGATGACTTGGTGCTTTACTGCCAAAGATCATCAACGCCTTTGTTTAAGTCGACCACCTCAGCAGCAGAAGTCATTGATCGCTTGCGTTTGTACCTGACCAAAGTTGGCGCACCGCGCGTCACGATGCACGGTGTTTTCATGGACATCTTGGGTATGGGTGTTTTAATCACGGGCGACTCGGGCTTAGGTAAAAGTGAATTAGGTTTAGAGCTTATTTCAAGGGGTCATGGTTTGGTGGCTGATGATGCTGTTGACTTTGCCCGACTGGGTCCAGACTACATTGAGGGCCGATGCCCGCCAATCTTACGAGATCTCTTAGAGGTGCGTGGCCTTGGTCTTTTGGACATTCGCACCATTTTTGGCGAAACAGCTGTTAGACGAAGAATGAAGTTACGACTCATCGTTCAATTGGTTCGGAGAAATGATGGCGAGTTTGAAAGATTACCAATTGACGGTCAATCCATCGATGTTCTTGGCTTTCCTATTCGCAGCGTAAAAATTCAAGTGGCAGCTGGTCGAAACTTGGCGGTGCTGGTAGAGGCCGCTGTGCGCAACACCATTTTGCAGTTGCGTGGCATCGACACATTAAAAGAATTCATGGAGCGCCAACGTCAACTAATGGCATCAGAAGATGCCAACAAAAATCAAAGTCGCCTGATTTAGTATGCGCGTCTTCATCATTACCGGAATCTCTGGCTCAGGCAAATCAGTTGCCCTGAATGCCCTTGAAGATGCCGGATATGATTGCGTCGATAACCTACCGGTCGACTTCATTCATGATTTAGTTCAGTCTCTCAGTAAACAAGGCAGAGAAAAATTAGCCGTTGCTGTTGACGCCCGTCGCGGACAGTCTATCAAAGAACTCCCAGCCATCATTGAACAGTTAAAACAAAATCACGATGTGCGCGTTCTATTTTTAAATTCAAACACAGAAACTTTGGTACAGCGCTTCTCAGAAACGCGCAGAAGACATCCGCTATCAAAGCCTGATGACAACAGAACTCCTCAGGTTGCATTGATTGATGCCATCGAAAAAGAGCGTTTACTTTTGGCTGATCTTGCAGAGACTGCGCACAATATTGATACAAGTCACATCAAAGCACACACACTTAGATCTTGGATACAAGATCTTTTAAAAGATGAACGTCCAGGCTTAACGATTTTGTTTGAGTCATTTGGATTCAAGCACGGCGTACCAAGAGATGCGGATTTGGTTTTTGACGTTCGATGTCTACCAAACCCTCACTACGATCCACATTTAAGACCATTAACGGGTAACGACCCTGAGGTAGCTAACTTCTTGAGAGAGCACCCAGAGGTTCAAGCGATGGGCGATGACATTCGTCGCTTCATTGAAACCTGGTTACCAAAGTACCAAGCCGATAGAAGAAGTTATTTAACCATTGCCATTGGCTGCACAGGCGGACAACATCGCTCAGTTTATTTGGTGAATTGCTTATTTCATTATTTCAAAAAGAAATCTCAAGCGCTTGCTGGAGATGACTTACATTTACTCATTCGCCATCGCGAACTAGATCTAAATTCTTTAAAAAAAGAGACATCGGCTTAGGTAAGCCCAAGCCACCAACATCATTCAATACGAACCACTGTTGATTCTCTTTTAAACGAACATTCTTTTTTAAATGTACTTTGATAGGCTTGATGGTCATCTGACGATGTGTGAGCACATGCTTGAATGCAGGCATCGCCTGACAAAGCTCTTCAGACTGCTCTTGGCTCTCTGGAAAACACCACAACCCAGCCCAAATTCCCTTATCAGGTCTTTTTTCTAATAAGACTTTGTTTTTGCGGATCATTACCCACCAAGTCATATCAATTTTTTCAACCTTGACCTTTTTCACTTTCAAAGGAATTTGATTCACTCGACCGGTCAAATGTGCAACACATGACTTCTTAAATGGGCATGAACCATTTTGAGGATCAATACATGCGGGTTGATATTGGGTACAGTGGGTAGCTCCAAAATCCATCAGACCTTGCGTATATGCAATCAGATCGGATTTTTTATGCGGCAATAAACTTTCCGCATGAGCCCATAACTGATTGATATTTAGAGTCTTAGTCAAATCCTGATCAAAACCCCAAATTCTTGCTAACACTCTTTTTACATTGCCGTCCAAGATGGCAGCTCTTTTGCCATATGCAAATACCGCAACTGCTGCCGCTGTTGATCTTCCAATACCCGGCAAAGACTCCAATGTTTTAGGGTTGCTTGGAAAGACTCCATCGTGATCAGTCATCACGGATTGCGCACACCGATGTAAATTTCTGGCACGCGTGTAATAACCCATACCGCTCCATTGCGCCAAAACTTCATCGACCGTTGCAGACCCCAAGCGCTCAACGCTGGGAAATATTTTCAAGAACTCATCGTAACGATTTAGAACAGTTGAAACCTGCGTTTGCTGCAACATGATTTCTGATAGCCAAACACGGTACGCAGTTCTATTTTTTTGCCACGGCAAATCATGGCGACCTAATTTTTTTTGCCAATCAATCAGATCTTGTGTGAAGTTTTTAACTTCTGTAAATTTCATTACTTTTTCTGACATTTAGAACAAAAGTATGTGGATCGTTGCCCCTGAACTATTTGCTTGATGGGAGCTTTGCACTTAACGCACGGCAATCCACAGCGATCATAAACTTTTGTTTGCAACATGAAGTGCCCGGGATTGCCGTCACTGTTCACAAAATCTTTCAAGCTACTGCCACCCGCTTTGATCGCACGACTCAAGGTGTCCTTGATGGCCAATGCCAACATCGAAGCC